>JAIPGM010000002.1:0-95000 GCA_021735655.1 Candidatus Omnitrophota bacterium
GGCGAGTAGTGGCAGATATAACAAATAACATGAGTTTGCGTAAGACCGGCATAAAGGTGGTTGGAGATATGCCCTGGGGATCGCATCTATGCCAGTTTTACCATACTAAAAGAGATTTGCTTGAAATACTCTTACCTTATTTTAAGGCCGGATTAAAGAATAACGAATTTTGTATGTGGGTGACTTCCGAGCCTCTAGGCACTAAAGAGGCAAAAGGCGCACTTAAGAAAGAGGTAAAAAACCTGGATAGGCTGATTAAAAAGGGGCAGATAGAGATACTGGATTATAGCCAGTGGTACACAAAGGGCGGCAGGTTCAATGCCGATAGAGTATTAGCCGGCTGGGTAGAGAAAGAGCAGCAAGCCTTAAAAAAAGGGTTCTCTGGCCTGCGTCTTACCGGAAATACCTTCTGGCTGGAAAAGGCAGACTGGGAGAATTTTACCGAGTATGAAGCTAAGGTCAACAATACTATTGGCGGCCGCCGGATGCTGGCTATCTGTACTTATTCTCTGGATAGATGCAGCGCATCCCAGGTCATAGACGTTGTCAATAATCATCAGTTTGCCCTGATAAAACGCAAGGGCAGGTGGACTTCCGTTGAAAGCTCATCGTACAGAACGGCAATAAATAATTTAGAAGAGATGAACCGTAGATATCAATTGCTTATTGACAATATACGTTTACATATCGCCGTGATAGACAAAACTGGGAAATTTACCGTGTGGAACAAATATTCGGAAGATTTATTCGGATATACAAAAAGTGAGGCCATTGGGAAGCTTAAGCCAGGGGACATACATATTTCCCGTACGGATGCCGCAAGGGTTATCCGCGGCGCGAAAGAAAAAGGTATTTTTGATGATGAAGTTAAGTTAAGGCGCAAAAATGGCTCGCTTGTAGATGTGCATTTGGTTGTGGTGCCTAATAAAGATCACAAGGGTAATGTAATAAACTACCATGGATTTGGCGAGAACATCACCGAACGTAAGCATGCTGAAAGATTTCTACGTCAATCACACCACGGGCTTGAAAAACGCGTTCAAGAGCGCACTCGAGAGCTAAAACAGCTAAACAAGGCTTTGGAAGCGGCAAAGGATAATCTTAATAGAGCCCAACAAGTGGCACATATTGGAAGCTGGTATCTCGATATAGCGGATAATGCCTTAGCCTGGTCTGATGAAACCTATCACATATTTGGGTTAAATATAGGGTCACCGCTTGATTACGCGAAGTTTCTTGAGATCGTTCATCCGGAAGACAGGGAGTATGTTAATATAAGTTGGCAGAACGCCCTACGTCAAGGGTTCTATGATATAGAGCATCGTATAGTGGTGGCAGGGAGAATAAAATGGGTCAGAGAAAGCGCCCAAGTAGAATTTGATAAGAGAGGTAAGGCTATTAGGGGCATAGGCACGGTACAGGACATTACTGAACAGAAAGAGCATGAAAAGAATACCCGTAAGCTCCAGCAGGAATTAACTCACGTCTCACGGGTTACGACGATGGGAGAACTTACCGCGGCCTTAGCACACGAACTTAACCAACCCCTCATGGCCATTATGAGCAACGCTCAGGCAGCACAGAGATTCCTGGCTAAGAGCAATCCGGATATAAATGAAATCAAAGAAATACTTTCTGATATTGTCAAAGACGATAAGCGGGCAAGTGATGTTATCAATAAGCTCAGAGCATTAATAAGAAAATCCGATATCGAGTTTACAATATTAAATATTAATGATGTTGTCAATGAAGTAGTCTCTCTTGTACACAGTGATATAGTTATAAGGAGTATAACCTTAAATACAGAACTCAGTGACAAAAATCTTTTTGTGAACGGGGACCGGATACAGTTGCAGCAGGTTATTTTAAATCTTATTCTCAACAGTTTTGAGGCAACGAAAGATGTTGATTCCAAGAGGGTTCGTATTCGCACGGCAAAAGAGAATGATGAGTCGATTGTCGTTAGTTTTGAGGATGCGGGAACCGGAATTGATGAAGAAAACCTGAGTCGTATCTTTGAACCATTTTTCACGACTAAGAAAGAAGGCATGGGAATGGGGCTGGCGATTAATAAAGTGATTATTGAATCTCATGGCGGCACCTTGTGGGCAGAGAATAATCCCGATAAAGGAGCGACGTTTTATTTTACTTTGCCCATAAGTAAGGAGTGTTCTAAATGAGGCGGCCGCTTCCAATTGTATTCATCGCCGACGATGATCCATCGGTGCGTAAAAGCTTGGAGAGGTTAATCAAGTCGGCGGGATTTAAAGTGGAGGCCTTTGCTTCGTCGGAAGAGTTCCTTCAACGGAAAATCCATAAAGGAGCCCCAGCTTGCTTAGTACTCGATGTGCGCATGCCGGGATTAAGCGGCATCGATCTTCAAGGAGAACTTGTTCGAAAGGGTATTTTGCTGCCGATCATATTTATTACCGGCCACGGTAGCATTCCTATGAGTGTTAAGGCGATGAAAAACGGCGCCGTAGATTTTTTACCAAAACCCTTTGGTGAAGAAGAACTGCTTTCAGCAATAGACCGGGCAATAGAAAAGTGCGGACAGATGCAAAAAAATGACGCGGAAAAGGCAAAAATCCAGCGCCGGGTCAAGACCCTTACCCCAAGAGAATACGAGTGTTTACGCTGGGTAATTACGGGAATGCTGAATAAACAGATTGCTCCTAGATTAGGTGTTACAGAGAAGACGATTAAAGTTCATCGTGGTCGCCTGATGCATAAAATGCAAGCTGTATCGGTTGCCGACCTTGTCCGCCTTACCCAAAAGTGCGGAATAACCCCAGCCAAAAAGTAACTCGCCCCCTATTGGACTAAGGTCCAATTTACAGCATTTCTTCACTCTGATATCATCACTACTGATGATCAAGATTAAACCAAAAATCTACATAGTTGACGATGATGAGTCCATTCGGCGAGCCCTGAGCCGTCTCATGAAATCTACCGGCTATGAGGCGGAAACGTTTGATTCGGCCCAGCTATTTTTGGACTCTGTTCCTCCCGATACTCAAGGTATCTTGATTTTGGATATTCGCATGCCGGATATAGACGGTTTTGAACTTCAAAGAAGATTAAACGTTTCGCGTTCTAAGTTGAGGATTATTTTTATTACCGCACACGCTCAGGCAGGAGACCGTGAACGTGCGATGAAAGCTGGCGCGAAAGGTTTTTTGCAGAAACCATTTAACGAAACCTCGCTCTTAGATTTGATAAATTCTATATCCATTGAGAAGGATAAAAGATAGGAGGGGGCATGGAATCTAAAATACTGATTATGGATGAAGATGAAGAATTTTTAAAATGGGTTGAAAAAATATTAGCTTTAGCGGGTTATAACACTTTTGCATCTAGCAAAGAAGCCTTTGTAAACGGTAATTTTTTTGGAATAAAATTTGATACTGTGCTGGTGAAGTTCGATGAATTTGAAAATAAGGAATATCATTTGGTTGATAAATTACGCCAGATGTCGAACAGAATTATCCCGATCATAGAAAAAAAATTGTTTTCCAGAAATGCGATTTTAAAACTATTTGAAACACTGGGGATTAAAAAATATCTTTTAAAGCCTTTTAATCCCTTGGATGTAATTGCCGCAATTGAGATGATTCCAGAAGTAGAATATCCGGAAAATGCAGTAGAAACCATAGCTGTAGAAAAGGGAGGTGGTTAAAATGGGGTGCAATAGCTGCGAGCCAAAAAAGGATAATAAAGCAATATATGTATGTACAGCATGTGGCAAAGAGGAGATAAGGGAAGTTAAAGATGGCGAAGTGGTAAAGAGCTGCTGCGGACAGCCGATGAAGAAAAAATAATAGTGAAAAGCTATATTACAGGAGGTGGTAAGCGATGGAAAAGACATGGACATGCCAGGAGGATATTTTGTGCGGGGTTAATGAGCCAAAGGATAAAGCTAATCCTACAGACCTTGAGAAGAAACATATTCCTATAATAGAAGCACCGGACAAGGTTAAAAAGGATGAACTTTTTGAGATTAAAATTGAGATCGGAAAGTTATTAGCCCACCCTAACGAACCGGCTCATTTTATAGAGTGGATCGAACTTTATTGTGGGCACACATTCTTAGGGAGAGCGTCTTTAAGCGGCGGTGCAAGCTATCCAACAGTGACTTTTCAGGTGAAACTAAGTCATGCTCACGGGCCGCTGAAAGCCTGGGGAAAATGTAATATACATGGTTTGTGGGAAGGCCTGAAAACAATAACTGTAGAATAGGAGGTATCATAATGAAAGCGATCGTAAATCAGGAAACATGTACAGGTTGTACTTTATGCGCTCAAGCCTGTCCGGATATCTTTGAAATGGATGGTGAAAAGGCAAAAGTTCTTGTTGACGTTGTAGCGAAAGATAAAGAAGAATGCAGTAAGAAGGCAGCCGATGAATGTCCGGTTACGGCCATATCTATAGAAGAATAATGAAAGGAGGCGAGAGATGGCGAAAATAACGAAAGAGAAACTGATTGAGCTTCTTAATAAGGACTTGGGTTTAGAGTATACCGCGTGTGTGCAGTATACCCAGCATCAAGGGGTCCTAAAAGGCGCGATGTATCAGAACATGCAGAAAGAGCTGGTTATCCACGCCCAAGAAGAGCTCGCGCACGCGACAACGATTGCGGCTCAAATAGACTATTTGGGAGGCTTTCCGACCGTTGATATGCCGCTGCCTAAAACCTCTAAAGAAAACGAAACCATGCTGAAACAGGATCTAGAAGGGGAAAACGACGCTATTGCAAGGTATATAGTGAGGATAAAACAGGCTGAAGAACTGAATCTTTATCACTTAGCCCAGCAGTTAAGAAATATCCTGGCTGTTGAGCAGGAACACGCTATGGATTTAGAGCAGGCCCTGGGTAAATAAAAATGGTTGTTTTGAAAAAAAAGAGAGCTAGACAAAAGGTGTTTCTTTATGGCCAGAACCTCAAGCCGGAAGATATTCTTATTTATCTACCAACTGCCTTTAGGCAGAAATTGACCAAAAGGCAAGCTAACTATCTTAAGCAGGCTTTTTTTAAAACGGTTCTAGCCTACCAAAAGAAAGAAGAGCAGGATTATTTAAATAAAATGCTGGTTTAGGTGAGAAGATGCAAGAGTTATCTATATTGATCGGTGGCAAGGCCGGTTTTGGCATAGACCGTTCGGGTATGGTTTTAGGCCGGCTTTTAAACAGGCTGGGGTATCGCATTTATATATACCGCGATTATCCTTCACTTATCCGTGGAGGGCACACCTTTTCTGTGATACGTGCCTCAAAAAACAGGATAGCTGCTTACGCTGACAAGGTGGATTTTGTTTTAGCTTTAAATAAGGAGACACTCGATTTACATAAAGATAGGCTAAAAAAAGATTGCATGTGTATTTATGATTCTGAACAAACAGATGCAATGTCCGGTCTTTGTTGCCTGGGGCTACCATTGAGTAAGTTCCTTAAAATAGAAAAAGCGCCCGAGTTGATGCGTAATACTTGTATGCTTGGCGCACTGACAAAAGCTATCGGCCTAGACTTTGAAATTTTAGAAGATGTCCTGAAAAAAGAGTTTTCTCAGAATGCCGATCTCAATATAAAAGTTGCCAGAAGGGGCTTTGAAGAAGCTAAAGAACTTATTAAGATAGATCCTTTGAATAGGGAAAGTTTGCCGTTACTTACTGGGAATCAGGCCATTGCCTTGGGATTGGTCAAAGGAGGCCTAAGGGCCTATGTTTCTTATCCGATGACTCCCAGTTCTCCGATATTACATTATCTGGCGAATGTGGCGGATGATTTTAACTTGGATGTGGTTCATCCGGAAAGCGAAATAAGCGTTATACTTATGGCGTTAGGTTACGCGTATGCCGGTAAGAAAGCGGCAGTAGGAACATCGGGCGGCGGTTTCTGCCTTATGACCGAAGGCTTAAGTCTGAGCGGTATGGCTGAATTACCCGTTGTAATAGTCCTTGGCCAGCGGCCGGGCCCGTCAACGGGTCTGCCTACCTACTCCTCGCAGGGAGATTTACATTTTGCCTTGAGCGCCGGCCATGGTGAATTTACGCGTTTTGTTGTCGCGCCCGGTGACGCCGAAGAATCATATTACTGGTCGGCGATGTCCATGAATATCAGTTGGAAATATCAGATCCCGGCTATAATTCTTACTGACAAAGAGTTAGGGGAAAGTACATCAAATTTCGATATATCGTTAATCGGAAATGTATCTGAAGAAGAAATAGCTATGCGGGATGGAAAATTGCCTTATAAAAGATATGCACTTACAGATAACGGCATTTCACCTTTAGCCTTCCCCCCGGTTAAGAATGAAATGATCAAAGTAAACAGCTATGAGCATGACGAATTTGGTATAACCACAGAAGTACCGGAAGAGACCATAAAGATGCAGGAAAAACGATTGCGTAAAGAAAAATTTTTAGCAGAGGAACTTGAGGGGGTCAAGGCGGTAAATGTATATAATGGCAAGAGAGATGACATCGCACTTCTTTGTTGGGGTTCTAACAAGGGCGTCGGTGTTGAAATTGGAGAAAAGTTAGGAATAAAAGTCATTCAGCCGGTTGTGCTTAATCCTTTTCCAATAAAACAATTTCAGCAGGCTCTATCAGGAGTAAAAAAGCTTATTTCAGTAGAAAGCAACGCAACCGGCCAGCTTGCGAGACTCCTTAATAATTATGGTATTAGCGTTGATGAGAAAATTCTGAAATATGACGGCAGGCCATTTGGCATTGAAAGATTAGAAGAGAAGGTAAAAGAGGTGATAGCATGACTTCCCAGAACTTAGAAACTAACGCTAAAAACACATGGTGCCCGGGCTGCGGTAATTTCGCTATTTTAAATTCCATAAAAGCGGTCTTAAAAAGTATCCGTGAAGAAGGAACGTCTTTAGAGAATGTGGTATTGGTCTCCGGGATCGGTTGTCATGCTAAAATAGTTGACTATATAAACGCGAACAGTTTCTATTCTATTCACGGAAGAGCCACACCAGCAGCCGAAGGAATTAAACTCGCGAATCCAAATCTTAAAGTTATAGGTTTTGCCGGTGACGGTGACGCTTATGGCGAAGGATTGGAACATCTGATATTCGCCGCTAAGCGGAATATCGATATTACTATGATAATACATGATAATCGTGTATACGGGCTTACAACTGGCCAGTATACCCCTACATCTCCGCTTGGTTTTAAAGGCCGTTCGACTCCCGGGGGAAGTAAGGAACGCCCGATTAACCCTCTTGAACTTATGCTGGCCAGCGGCGCGACTTTTCTTGCCAGAGGTTTTTCACATGGAATAGAACAGCTCAAGAAAATATTTAAGGAAGCGATAAACCATAAGGGCTTTGCTTTGGTAGATGTACTTCAAGTTTGCGTTACCTTCTATAACATGTATGAGTACTACGATAAACGAGTGTATGAACTAAAAGATCATGATGCAGGAGATTATGCCGAGGCGCTTAATAAAATAAAGGAATGGAATTATCACGATGATTCGAAGATAGCGCTTGGTGTATTATATAAAAAAGAAAGTCCGACTTTTGAAGAGGGGCTTTCATCATCCGGAAAAAGCGAAATAGACGTTGATTCAAACATAAAAAGCATACTGGCTAAAACTATTTAATTGTGAAGGAGGGGATATGAGAGATCATGTTTATAAAGTTGTTGAGCTTGTCGGGTCTTCAAAAGCCACCATAGAAGATGCGGTTAAAAACGCTCTTTCCAAGTCGTCGGAATCTATCAGAAATTCACGATGGTTTGAGGTTAATCAAATAAGGGGGGAAATAGAAGACGGCGAAGTATCGTATTGGCAGGTTGGGTTAAAGCTGGGGTTTACAGTCGAAGGGAGCAGCCGGAAAGAAGAGGTACCTGTCGAAACAAGTAAAAAAGCGGCAAAAACAGGGAAATACCAATGCAAGGTTTGCAGCTATATCTATGATCCCGAAAAAGGTGACCCGGATAACGGCATAAAAGCGGGGACCTCTTTTAAAGATTTACCCGATGACTGGAAATGCCCGGAATGCGGTGTAAACAAGGATCAATTTGAAGAAATGAAGGGAGAGTAATATGGATAGAAGAATTACCTTGAAGTCAAAAACACTGTTTTTGGCAGGCAGGAGAGTCAAAGAAGGAGACTCGGCGTCACAATTTTATGCAGTTGATAGCGAGCTTAAGGAAGTTAAACTAACTGACTACAAAGATTCTATAAAAATCATCACCTCTTTTCTTTCTCTGGATACACCTACTTGTAATTTGCAAGTTAAGGAATTTAACAAAAGGGCTAGCAAGTTGGCAGAAGATATTGTTGTTATCGGCATCAGCCAGGATTTACCTTTCGCCCAAAAGCGCTTTTGTGAGGCGAATAAAATCGAGAAGGTAATAACTCTTTCTGATTACAAAACCAACTCTTTTGGCATTAATTACGGCCTTTTGATTAAAGAACTGCGCCTTCTGGCCCGTGCGGTTATTATTGTAGATAAAAACAATGTCATTCGTTATGTTTCGATTGTTCAAGAGGCAAGTGATGAGCCGGATTACCAGTCAGCGCTAAAGGCACTAAAAGATGTGATCGAAAAACCATTTCTTAAGGGATCCCAAGAGAGGCCTTCTCATTGTCTTCCCTGTGAAGCCGGTACCCCACCGCTTAAAGAGGGCCGCATAGAGCAGTTAATGGCTACTGTTGAGGGCTGGGAACTTATCGAAGGCAAGAAAATAAAAAAGACTTTTAAATTCAAAGATTTTATTGAGGCCAAATATTTTTTGGATATTATTAGCGTCATTGCCGAAGAGCAGGGCCATCATCCTAACATCACGATTATTTATAATAAAGTAACGATTACGCTTACCACTCACGCTATCGGCGGGCTTAGCGATAATGATTTTATTATGGCTCAGATCATAGATGAAATAGGGGGGGCCTGATGAAAAGAGTCATAGCGATATATCGTTGGGGACTCATATTGATAACCGGATTTGTTTTATTATTTTTGCCGAAACTTGCCCAAGCCGAGATACACGCTGAAACTATAGAGTATAAAGACGGCGAGGTTATTTTGGAAGGGTATCTTGCTTATGATGACTCAATAAAAGAAAAACGTCCCGGGGTTTTAGTCGTGCATGAGTGGACAGGCATAAACGATTATATAAAACAACGTGTTAATCAATTGGCAGAAGAAGGTTATATAGCTTTTGCGGCTGATATTTATGGTAAAAGCATCAGACCGCAAAATAAGGAAGAAGCGGCTAAGCAGGCGGGCATTTACCGTGCCGACCGTAAACTCATGCGCAGAAGGGTACAGGCGGGTTTGGCCTGCCTTAAAAAAAATCCGATCACCGACCCTTCGCGTATTGCCGCGATAGGTTATTGTTTCGGCGGTGGCGTGGTCTTGGAGCTTGCCCGAAGCGGAGCTGATGTCGAGGGAGTGGTAAGCTTTCATGGCAACCTGGATACTCCTAACCCGGAAGACGCCGGAATGATAAAAGCGAAAGTGCTGGTTCTTCATGGTGCCGATGATCCCCATGTTCCAATGAGACAGGTAAAAGATTTTGAGAGGGAAATGGACCGGGCAAATGTGGATTGGCGCATGGTAAGTTACAAAGGCGCTGTCCATAGTTTTACGAATCCGGCGTCCGGAAACGATCCTTCCACGGGCGCGGCTTACAACAAAGAAGCGGATATGAATTCATGGAAAGAAATGATTGCCTTCTTTAATAAAATATTTCACGATTATAATTGGCCTTTAGAGGCTATGGCAAATATTACCGATACTAGTGGTAAAGAAGTAGGGAAGGTGCTGTTTAGGGAAAACGAAGGCCGCGGAGTAACCATAGATTTAAAGCTACATTCATTTTTACCGGGCAGGCACGCTTTTCATATACATGAATTTCCTGTTTGTGATGCGCCGGACTTTAAATCAGCAGGAGGGCATTTTAATCCTTATGGAAAACAGCATGGGTTTCTGAACGAAAAAGGCCACCATGCCGGGGATTTGCCAAATATCATTGTAGAGGAAAATGGTAATTGCCAGATGTCTTTCACTACGACACAGATAACTTTAAGAAAAGATAAGGAAAATTCTATATTAAGAAAGTTTGGGACATCTCTGGTGATTCATGAGCTGCCGGATGATTATTTCACCGATCCGGCCGGAGGCGGCGGCAAGAGGCTTGCCTGCGGAACAATAAAAGAAGTGGAGGTAAAAAGGTGAAGATAGCAGTATTAGTAGAGGATCATTATCAGGTTTTGGAGGTTTGGTATCCATATTTACGCCTTAAGGAAGAAGGTATAGAAACGGTTTTCGTCGGACCGGGACGGAAAAAAGAATACGGTAGCAAGGAAGGCTATCCTGCCCCCGAAGAGACATCGGTAGAAACAGCTAGTGTGGATGATTTTGACGGGGTGATTGTACCCGGCGGTTACGCTCCTGACTTGTTGCGAAGGTCAAAGAAGATAGTCGATTTTGTGAAAAATATAAATAAACAAAAGAAACTTGTTGCCGCCATATGCCATGCCGGTTGGGTCTTGGTTTCCGCCGGCATATTGAAGGGAAAGAAGGCGACCTGTTTTTCCGCCATAAAAGACGACGTCGTCAATGCCGGCGCGGAATTTATCGACAAGGCGGTCGTTGTTGATGGCAATATAGTAACATCCCGCACTCCGTATGATCTTGGGCCGTTTTGCCGAGAGATCATAAAATTTCTAAAGAGTAAGGGACGTTAAAAACAAATTTGTAGTTTAGCGGAGGAGGTAGATCATGGATAAAGCCGATAGATTAGCCGGCCTTTTAAAGCGGCTCAATACCGGGGAAAATCCGGAAAGCGTGAAGAAGGAGGCCAAAGAATTCTTGGCGGCCCTTGACCCGAAAGACCTTTCATTGGCAGAGCAGAAGTTGATTGAGGCCGGGCTTTCGTATGAAGACTTACGTAACCTCTGTTGTGTCCACATGGAGGTACTTAAGGGCCAGCTGGAGAATATGAAGATAAAATTAAGCCCGGGGCATGTGATCCATACAATGGTTGCCGAGCACGATATGATTTTGGGGTTTTTAGACCAACTTGAGAAGGTGAATAACAACATTCAGAAAATGGACCGATTCAACAGTGACAGGGAAGAATTTAAAGAATTAAAGCATATTGCCGAGCATCTTGTCGGTTCCGAACCGCATCACAAGCGTGAAGAGGATGTCGTATTCCCTGAGATGGAAAAGAAAGGGGTCTCGGCGCCGCAGAAGATAATGAGGATGGAGCATGAAGTACTGCGCGCCCGCAAGAAAGACCTTCTTGGTTTGGTGTCGAAGGCGCAGGTGATGGATTTTAACGAATTCAAAAGTGAACTCGCGGCAACAGCGGGTTATATAATGTTTACTCTGCGTGAGCATATTTTCAAGGAAAACAATATTCTTTACCCCACGGCCATTGAAATCATTGATGAACAAGAAAGCTGGGATAGAATGAAGAAAGAGTGCGATACGATAGGGTACTGCTGCTTTACTCCGGAGCGGTGAAGGCGGCCGGCGTCCGATTCCATCCCTGCCCGCGTGCTAGCCTGAAAATGCGCTCATCATTAAAGGGGCGGATGAAAAAGATTCAGAACACCCCATAAAAGAAATGGTACGTTTCGGGGTAGAGGGAATAACTTTTGCCGAGGCTGTCAAAGATTCCTAAGTTGTTGATATCTTAAGGGGGGGGTGAGACGATATGGCTGATGATTACGACGTGATTATCATCGGTGGCGGCCCTGCGGGATTAACCGCAGGTATCTACGCCGCCCGGACCGGATTATATACGCTGGTCATCGACAAGAATATTCTTGCCGGTGCATTAGGCTCTACGTCAAGAATAGAAAATTACCCCGGCATTCTTAAACCGTGTTCCGGCCGGACGCTGATCGGTAAACTCCGGCGGCAGGCTCAAAAGTTTGGGGCTGAGCTTGTGCGAGAGCGCGTGTTACACACCGAACTGGAGGGTCCCGTCAAAAAGGTCGTTTCCGAAGCCCGGGAATACCGCTCTCGTAGCCTGATTGTCGCCAGCGGGGCCATGGGGAGGAAGGCTTCGGTGGACGGCGAAAAGGAGTTCCTGGGCAAAGGGGTGAGTTACTGCGCGGTATGTGATGCGCCTTTCTTTCGCGGCAAGAAGGTTGCCCTGGTGGGAGGTATCGAGGAAATAAGTCAGGAGATCGGGGTTATCGCCAAATTCGCCAGTGCGATATATATTGTAAGTCTTCAGGCGATAGATAGTCCAGGGAAGAAGACGATCGACTTCGCTGATAACCTTACCGTTTTCACTAACCACCGGTTGAGCAAGATCTATGGGGCAAGGGCCGTTGAGGGTGTTGAAATAATCTCGGCCGGGGGCCAGCGAAAACAGATCGCGGTCGATGGGGTATTTATGTATCTGCACGGCAATCGGCCGCTGGTCGATTTCCTTGGTGATCATTTGAAAACTGGAAGCGATCGCTGTTTGATTGTAAATAGAGAGGATATGTCTACTTCCCTCGAAGGGGTGTTCGCTGCCGGCGATGTTATATGTACCAGGATCCGCCAGGCTGTGGTCGCGGCTTCAGAGGGGTGCATTGCCGCTCTTTCGGCGGAGAAATATATTATGCAGAGGCGGTCGCCTCGTGCGCAATGGCACTGAGCTTGCCGATGAGCATCTGGTCGCGCAAAAGCTGCGGCAGAGGATCGAGGAGGCCGTGGAGCGCTTGCCGCTCAAATAGCGGGTGACTATCATTCTGCACGGTCCGGAGGGTTTTCTGTTGTCGATGCCGGGGTATCCTTCCTGAACGGCAGGATAAAATTGAACAATTTCTCTTCAAAAAAACATAAATTTATTGTACCCTTTCGCTTTTTTCGGCATCAAAATATACATAGGGAAGGTGAGTAAAATAGTGGGGCCTAAAAGAATATTATATGAAAAATATGAAGGTATTGGGGAATATGGTAAAAGCTGGAGATTTATTAGCGGGGGCGCTTTGCGCGGAAGAAGCCCGGGCTCGCTTGAGTGACTATCTTGCCGGAATGATCGGAAACGGAAGAGTTCGAGCGAACTTTAGAGCTTTTTCTAAAGAGGCAATCTCCGCGCAGCAGGAGTTGATCGATTCCCATAAGGGGTTGTTTCCATGTCCGCGAGAAGGAAACGATTTTTGTAAAGCGTGCCGGGCGAATCCGGAAAGCTTCTCACTCGCCGGAGCCCTGCAGTATGGTGTCGAATTAAGCCGGGAGGGGATAGCCTGCTATAAGAGGCTTTCGCGGGGAGCACGCCACACAGACACTAAAAAACGCCTCGGACGGCTTCTCGCGCAGCAGAAGCGCTACCAAAAGTTTCTAACGAGAGAGCAGCGGTTTGACCGCAGCGAGAATGAAATTTTTAGCTTAGGTTTCTCTACTAAAGAGAGCATACTTGATTCCTGAACAGCGGCCCTTAAAGAGGCATTCGGGATAAAAAAAGGGGGGGGTGATTACGATGGCCAGACTGAAAAATATCAAGGAAAAGGCTAAGCGGGTAATCGAAAAAGCAAAAAGTAAAATGAAATGTAAATGTTGAAAGGCCTTGCTGTTAAAGGGAGTGCATTACAAATGAGATGAAAAACAAAAAGGTCAGAAGTGACTCATCTGCGCAAGATTGCCATTGAATAGCCAGCTAGCATCGTAGCAAGAAAGACTCAAGATCCTCTGCCGACGCTTTAAAAAAAGGGGGTCTTGAGTTTATTTTTTCCCTTATTGGACCAAGGTCCAATTTACATCATTTTTTCATTTTGATAATATCTATGTGTCAATTTAGGGCGGAGCATTCTCCGACAGAAGTTAACTTAAAAATAGCCTAAAAATTAGGCAAAAGAGTATGCCGGGTTGCTGGGAAATTAGCTGAAAAATGAGTAATTTAAGGACAATCAAAGAACGAATATTCAAAGCGAAGGATTTCGTCATCGCCTGCCACCGGAATCCCGATGGCGATTGCATTGGTTCTCTTTTAGCCTTAGGTTTGGGCTTGAAAACTTTAAAAAAAAGAGTGATTATGGTTTCTCAAGACGGGGTGCCTTTAAGCTATAGAGGGCTACCGGGGGCCAATAAGATAACTAGAAGATTAGGGAAAGTGCCGGATATGGCCATAACCGTGGATTGCAACTCAAAAGAAATGGTTGGCAGGCCGTTTAAGACTATACGGAAAGCAAAGTATTTATTAGAAATAGACCACCATGAATTTAGGGAACCATATGGCAACATGTTTCTCATAGACACAAAAGCGGCGTCTGTAGGCGAAATGGTTTATAAGTTATTGTATTATTTAAGAATAGGCATAACCAAAGAAATAGCCGAAAATATATTAACTTCTATAATTGTTGAGACTAATTCATTCCGGCTTCCTACAGTAAAGCCGGCTACTTTTAACATTTGTTACAAACTCCAGAAAACCGGAGTGGACTTTCATAAAATTTCCGAAACAGTTTATTGGTCGAAAACTAAACAAGCAGTAATACTTTCCGGCATCTGTATGTCCAAACTCGAATTTTCGCGAAACGGTCAAATAGCCTGGTCAATAGTATCAAAAAAAGATTTTTCCAGCGTGAAGGGCAGGGACGAAGACGTAGACCCCGTGGCTAACGATATACTTGCGATAAAGGCGATCAAGATAGCAGTTTTATTCCGGGAAAAGAGCCAAAATATTTTAAGGGTAAGTTTAAGAGCAAAAGGAGGCATAAATGTTGCCTCGCTTGCTTATAAATACGGCGGCGGCGGCCATTTTGATTCTGCCGGGTGCCAGATCACTAATACTAAAAAAGAGATCAGAGGTTTTATCGAAGCGGCCAAGCGGTTATTGAGATGAAACGTATACTTATTGTTTTTGCCAAAGAGCCTCAGGAAGGCAGGGTAAAAACCCGGCTGTTGGACTGTTTATCCGCTAGAGAATGCCTTAAGCTTTATAAGAAGTTGTTAAAAAATACGGTCAGCTTAGCCAGAAAAGTAAAATGTAGCGGAAGAATTATGGCTTATGATTCTTATAATCAAAGGGCGCCTTTTCTCGAAAGAATAGCTTCGGATTTTACATTTTATAAACAGGCTGGAAGAGGCCTCGGAGCAAGAATGTTTGATGTTTTTAAAGCGATTCTTAAAAGTAATACTAAAGCGGTGATTATCGGCTCGGATTCACCGAATCTACCGATAAATTATATAGACCGAGCTTTTGAGAAACTTAGTAAAAACGATCTTGTCTTAGGCCCCGCCGATGACGGCGGCTATTATCTCATTGGCCTTAAACAGCCATGTAAAAAATTATTCGAAAATATAAAATGGAGCTCTGGTACGGTGTTCGATAGAACGGTCAAGAAGGCAAAAAAACTAAAGAAGAAGACCACTGTTTTGGATTATTGGTATGACATAGATGAGCCAAAAGATTTAAAATATATTAGAAAAAAGCCTGAAAGTGTTGATCGATGAAAGTATCAATAATTATACCAACCTATAATGAAGAAAATAGTATCGAGAGTACTTTAGGGCCCTTGATCGGTGAAAATGGTTGTGAAGTCATTGTTGTGGATGGATATAGCAAGGATAGGACAAAGGAGATCGTCCGTAGCTACCCGGTTATTTTTAAGCAGGCTGGTAAAAATAGAGCTAATCAGCTCAATGCGGGCGCCGGCATTGCCGGCGGGGATGTTTTAGTGTTTCTTCACGCTGATTGTATTTTGGAAAAAGGTGGCTTGCCGGCAATTATAAATAGTGTTAAAAAGGGGTTTATCGGCGGATGTTCCTCGCAAAGAATAAATTCCTCGGCTTTAATTTATAGGTTCATTGAGGCGTCAGGAAATATCCGGGCAAAGCTCTCTCATATCTTTTACGGCGATCAAGCCATTTTTGTCAGAAGAGACATATTCCAAAAAATTGGCGGCTTTGACGATGTCGCCCTGTTTGAGGATATTATATTTTCCCGAAAACTTAAAAAATACGGCAAGACCTGTACTTTAAAGAATAAGATATTTACATCTGCGCGGCGCTGGGAAAAACAGGGAATCATCAAGACGACCTTGATTAACTGGCTGGTCAGTATTGGATTTTTTTTTGGTATCGCCCCGCATATTTTAAAGAAAATATATTCTGAGGTACGGTGAGTTATGAAATATGATTACGATTTGATTATTCTAGGCGGAGGAGCTGCCGGATTGTTTGCTGCCAGTGTGGCTAATACTTTGGGAGCAAAGGTAGCGATAGTTGAAAAGCATAGATTAGGCGGGGATTGTACCTGGTACGGATGCATACCGTCTAAAGCGCTCATTAGATCAGCACAGGTTGCTCATAATCTATGCTGCCCGGAGAAGTTTGGTTTATCTTTAAAGAGGGCCTGCGGCATCGAAGCCGGTTCGGTGATGGCGCATGTCCGGGATGTAACTATTGAAATCGCCGCTCATCATAAGCCCGAGGATCTAAGAAAGAGAGGGATCGAGATCATCTTCGGTAGCCCTCATTTTATAGATGAAGCAACCGTTAAGGTCAGCGATAAGATATATAAAGCGAAAAAGTATATCATTTGTACAGGTTCTCATCCGTTTATTCCAACCATAGAGGGCTTAAGGGAAATAGATTATTTGACTAACGAAACCATATTTGATTTAAAAGAGCTGCCAGGAAGCTTAATTGTTTTAGGCGGCGGGCCGATCGGCATAGAGCTGGCCCAGAGCCTTAAAAGATTGGGTGTTGAAGTCTCGGTAGTGGAGATGTTAGATAGAATTGTTCCTAAAGAAGACAGAGAAGTAGCAGAAGTTTTGGAGCAAAAGCTAAAAGCCGAAGGCATCAGGCTTATGACATCTCATAAGGCGGTTAATTTCGTCAAAAATACTGATAAAATAACAGTAACCCTGGAAGATAAGGGAAAAAATAAATCAGAAATCAGCGCCGATAAAGTTTTGGTCGCGGTGGGAAGGGCTGCGAATATAGCGGGGCTTGATTTAGAACGCTGCGGTGTAAATCACGATAAAAAATCAATTGAAGTAAACAAATTTTTGCAGACAACCAACAAGAATATTTTTGCAGCCGGAGATGCGGTCGGCCCTTATATGTTCAGCCATGTAGCAGCTTATCAAGCTTCGATCTGCGTAAGAAATGCGATGTTTAAAAGATTAGCCTGGCAGAAAGCGAGTTATGAAAATATTGCCTGGGCTACTTTTACCGAACCGGAAGTCGCCCATTTGGGATTGACCGAAGAAGAAGCGAGAAAAAAATACAAGAAAATAAAAATTTACAAGTCGGATTATATTAAGTCAGACCGGGCGGTTACTGATTTAGAAAAGGACGGTTTAGTCAAAGTTATCTGCGAGCGAAACGGCAATATAATAGGGGCGCATATTGTTGGAGCCGCTGCCGGAGAAATTATCCAGGGCCTTTCAATAGCTAAATCCCAGAAAATACCTTTAAGTAAAATTGCCCAAACAATTTTTGTTTACCCTACTTTATCAGAGCTGATCAAGAAAACTGCGGCCTTGAATTTAGTCGAAAAGATGCAAAACCGGCTTATAAAGTTAGCTCTTAAAATAATGAGGCAAAATTGATATGGAAAAAAAGCGATTCGTCAAATCGCCATGGTTTAAAACTATATTTATAGTCGCTGCGCTTGTTGTGGTAATCATAGTCTTAAGGGCTGTTAATGTTGATTTTTCTAATATTAGCGAGGAGAAGTTCAAAAACTGGATTGAGTCTCTCGGTATCTGGGGGCCTCTAGCCTATATTGTGTTATATATTTTGCGGCCGCTTATTTTATTTCCGGCTGCTGTTTTTTCGGCTGTGGCTGGTATTATCTGGGGAACCGGCCTGGGATTTCTTATTCTTTTGATCGCCGCTAATTTATCAGCAACAGTGGAATTTATCTTCGCTCGGTATGCTGCACGTCAGATCATAGAAAGACATCTCGGCCAAAGAGCAGCCACACTTGACAAAAAAATTCAAAAACACGGGTTCGTTACCGTGCTATTGATACGTTTGATACCCAATCTGGCCTGGGACATCCAGAATTTGACTCTTGGTTTAACCAGCCTGAAGCTCCGGGATTACTTTTTGGCCACACTTATCGGGATCATCCCCGGGTCTTTTGCTTTGGTATTTTTTGGCGCATCCTTTATAAAGGTTATTTATAACCCCAAGAATGTTTGGATTTTGGGAGTAGCCATTTTAATTTTCGCCGGTATTTATTATTCCAAGAAATATATTGCCAAGAAACACGGATAGAGGTTTTTCATGAACCCTTTTTTGAATGTTTTAGAATCACAAAATATACCGAAAGAATCCTGTTTAAAAAGAGCAGAGTTGACCACCCTGCAGGTTAATATGGGCGACCTTTGCAATCAAAGCTGTTCGCATTGTCATGTGGGCTCCTCGCCCCAGGGAAAGAAGATCATGCCGCTGGAAGTGGTTGACCGAATTTTAGAGTTTCTTTCAAAAAACAGAGGGCTGATATTGGATATAACCGGCGGCGCGCCGGAACTCAATCCCAATTTCGATTATTTCCTTGAGAAAGCAAGGCCGCTGGCCAGGGAGATTGTCATAAGGTCGAATCTGACCGTGTTTTTTGAACCCGGTAAAGAATACTTGCCCGAATTTTTTAAAAGGAATAACATACATCTTATATGTTCACTTCCCTGTTATGAGGAAAAAAATGTAGACGCCCAAAGAGGCCTGGGTGTATTTGAAAAGAGTATAAAAGCGCTTCAGCTGCTAAATAGCTGTGGATACTCTCAAGATAAAGAACTGGTCTTAGACCTTGCATATAATCCTAAAGGTATAAATCTGCCTCCTCAACAGGATATCCTTGAAAGAGAGTACAGAGAAAACCTTAAAAAAAGTTACGGAGTGGAATTTAACAGACTCGTTGCTATGACCAACGTTCCGATAAAAAGATTCAAGGAATATTTGGAAGCCAACGGCGAATATAGTAATTATGTCCGGCTCCTGGAAGATAATTTCAATCCTGATACGGTTACCGGTATTATGTGTCGGCGGTATCTCAGTGTAGGCTACGACGGAAAATTATACGACTGCGATTTTAACCAATCACTTAACTGGGCTTTAAAGGACGAGAAGGCTAAGCCTCTTAGTATAGATAAAGTAGATATAAAAGATATTGAAAACAGAGATGTTATGGTGGGGGAGCACTGTTTTTCATGTACCGCAGGCTTCGGTTCAAGCTGCCAGGGAGCGCTTGACATTAAGGAAACCGTAAAAGCGTATTACGGCAAAGTCCTTAAAACCACAAAAGACCTAAAGACGACCGCCTGTTGTTCAGTAGATGCTATGCCTAAAAAGCAAAGAGAATACTTGGCTAAAATCCACCCCGAAATTTGTGATAAATTTTATGGCTGCGGCTCTCCTATCCCACCGCTTTTAAAGGACCTAAAAGTTTTGGATTTAGGTTGTGGCACAGGCAGGGATACTTATCTGGTTTCACAGATGGTAGGGAGCAGGGGTTTTGTTATCGGCGTCGACATGACCGATGAACAACTCGATATAGCGAGGAAGCACATTGATTACCAGACAGAAAAATCCGGTTTTAAAAAGCCTAATGTTGATTTTAGGAAGGGTTATATAGAAAACCTAAAAAGTGTCGGTATAAAGGATAACTCTATAGACTTGGTTATATCAAACTGCGTTATTAATCTTTCACCGGATAAGATAGGGGTGTTCTCGGAAGTTTTCCGTGTCTTAAAACCGGGAGGTGAATTTTATTTCGCCGATGTATTCTGCGGCCGCCGGATGCCGGAACACCTCAAGCATGACTCGGTACTTTACGGTGAATGCCTGGGAGGGGCGCTTTACATAGAGGATTTTCGCCGTAGTTTAAGAAAAATCGGCTGTTTGGATTATAGAGTAGTAACTTCCCGAAGAATAGCGCTTAACAATAAAGAAGTTGAAGAGAAAGTCGGCGGGATTGATTTTTACTCTATGACTATACGGGCTTTTAAGCTGGATGATTTGGAAGACATCTGCGAAGATTATGGCCAGACTGCTGTTTATCTTGGCACGATATCCGGATGCGCGCACCAATTCAAACTTGACGATCATCATCTGTTTTTTACCGGCAAACCGATGCTTGTGTGTGGGAATACCGCTTCAATGCTTTCAAATACACGGTACGGTAAACATTTTAAAATAGTTGGAGATAAAAGCCGTCATTTTGGGCCGTTTCCCTGTGGGCCAACTCCCGCGGCATCAAAGACCGATGTAGTCAAAACCGGCGGCAGTTGTTGTTAATAAGATATAACCATTCCGCCGCGTCGGCGGAAAAATTTGCTATCTGAAACACCTTTGTTCTATTAGCTTATTTTAATACGGTCAATTCCGCCGACGCGGCGGAATTGGTTTGACAATACGGTAGATTAAACAAGGAAGTAAATAATGAACTCTACACCCGAAGAAATCAGAGATATGGAACATATGCACAGGAAAATGAGCTATAACCAGATTACGGAGTATATTTACGCGGGAAACAACCTGTGTTGTCAGACACATTTTGAGATGGAGTTATTAGCAAAAGGAATTTCCGCTAAATACAGTGCAAAAAGCCTTTTTAGTTAATTATACCGGGAGGTCCTGATGTCAAAAAAACAATGGTTTATAATATTATTTTTAATAAGCGGGGTATTTATGAGGGATAATTCATTAGCTGAGGAAAATTTGAAGAAGGCTACATTTGCCGGAGGATGTTTTTGGTGCATGGAGGCGGATTTTGAGAAAGTCAAAGGTGTCGAGAAGGTGATTTCCGGATATACCGGCGGGGCCGGTGAAAACCCGGTTTATGAAGATTACAGTCAAAAGGGGCATATTGAAGCCGTGGAAATTTATTACGATCCTTACCGAATAAGTTATCGGAAATTACTGGATATTTTTTGGACCAAGATAGACCCGATTGATGCCGGCGGCCAGTTTTGCGATCGGGGCCAGGCTTACACCACAGCGATTTTTTACCATAACCGGGAACAAAAGCAGTTGGCTGATGAATCAAAACAGCGGTTGGAGGAGTCAGGCAGATTAAAACAGCCCATTGTTACTAAAATCATCAAGGCCGGCAAATTTTATCCGGCTGAAGACTATCATCAGGATTATTATAAAAAGAACCGGTTAAGATATAAATTTTACCGGTTTAACTGCGGCCGCGATCAGCGTCTCAAAGAGATCTGGGGCCGGGTTAGCAAGGATGAGTTAAGAAATAGGTTAACTCCGATGCAGTATAAAGTTACTCAAGAAGACGGCACAGAACCGGCGTTTAAAAACCAATACTGGGATAATAAAAGAGAGGGTATCTATGTTGATATTGTTTCCGGCGAGCCGCTGTTTAGCTCTTTGGATAAATTCGAATCCGGCACTGGCTGGCCAAGTTTTACCAAGCCGCTTGAGCCAGACAATATTGTCGTAAGGGAAGACAGGAGCTGGTTTTCGCTGAGGACGGAAGCAAGAAGCAAACAGGCCGATTCGCACCTTGGCCATGTATTTGATGACGGCCCAAAACCCACGGGGTTACGCTACTGCATAAATTCAGCGGCTTTAAGGTTTATTCCTAAGGAAGATTTAGAGAAGGAAGGGTACCCAGAATATAAAAAACTTTTTGAATAGGGGTATAAAAATGAAAGCCGTAGATTCAATTATTTTTGATCTTGACGGAACGCTGGTTGACTCAAAAGAAGATATAGTAAATGCCGTCAATTTCACTTTAAAAAAACTGGGCCTTAGCCAGAAACAAGCTGATGAGATCGCCTCCTATATCGGTACGGGCGCCGAAGACCTAATCAGAAAGGCAATCGGTGATAAAAACAGAGATCTGTTTGATAAGGGGATTTCTATATTCGAGGATGATTACAAAAAGCACTCGGCAACAAAGAGTAAACTTTATCCGCACGTGGAAGAGGTTTTAGAGTATTTTAAAAATAAAAATCTTTTTATTGTCACTAACCGAAAAAAAAATATGGCACAGATCACTTTAAACAGTTTAGGGATTAATAAATATTTTAAAGATGTCGTAGGCGGGGATGATGAAACCTGCCTGAAACCCTCCGCATGTTCATTGGAGAAGGCTTTAGGAAACGTCCAAGACAGAAAAAGAATCATTATAGTCGGGGATATGGATTTGGATGTGCTAACCGGTAAAGAAGCCGGCATATTGACCTGTGCTGTCACTTATGGAATAGGGAAGAGGGATGATATAGTCAAGGTAAAACCGGATTATCTAGTCGATGATTTGTTGCAACTTAAGGAGATAATTAGATGATCTATGGCAAAAATCTATGAGAATATGGATATAAGGGAGAAGATATGGACAACAATAAAAAAATATTTCTTTATGATTCGAAGCCTTATGATCAAGAAGCTTTTGATCAGGCCAATAAAAAGCATGGTTTTGATATCCAGTATTTCAATGGGCATCTAAACCATAATACAGCTTGTTTGTCTAAGGGCAGTGATGCGGTTTGTGCTTTTGTTAACGATACAATAGATAAGCCGGTAGTGGAAGTTCTTAAAGAGTGTAATATCGGCTTAATTGCCTTACGCAGTGCCGGATATAACAATGTTGATTTAAAGGCAGCTTACGGCACTATCCATGTGGCCCGGGTGCCGGGGTATTCTCCTTATGCGGTGGCCGAACACGCCAGCGCTCTTTTATTGAGCCTGAACCGGAAAACTCATAAAGCTTATCACCGGACACGCGAGGGAAATTTTTCAATCAACGGCTTGATCGGCTTTGACCTTCACGCTAAAACCGCTGGGGTTATCGGAACCGGAAAGATCGGGCGTTGTTTGATATCGATTCTGAAAGGCTTTGGGATGAAGGTCCTGGCCTATGATGTTTATCCCGATGAAGAATATGCAGAGGCTAGCGGCATTAGCTATACGGACTTGCCCGAGCTGTATGCTAAATCGGACATTATTTCTCTGCATTGCCCGTTAAACAAAGATACCTACCATTTGATCGACAACCAAAGTATAAACCAGATGAAGCCGGGTGTTTTTTTAATAAATACCGGCCGGGGAGGCCTGGTAAAAACTCAAGACCTCATTGAAGGGTTAAAGAGCGGTAAAATAGGCGCTGCCGGCCTGGATGTGTACGAAGAAGAAAGCGAGTATTTTTTTGAAGATTTTTCAGCTTCGATGATCAGCGATGATATCCTGGCCCGGCTTTTGACCTTTCCCAATGTACTTATCACATCACATCAGGGATTTTTCACAAAAGAAGCGTTGAGCAATATTGCCGAAACTACTTTAGCTAATATTAAAGAGTATTTTGAAGGAGGTTTTTTAAAGAATGAAATCTGTTACCGCTGCGATAAACAATGCTGCAAGAAACAAAAACAGCGCTGCTTTTAAGCAGAAACTAAAGAGTATTTTTATCGCTTACCAGGATAAAATTTATGGCCTGGCTTTGAGTATCTGCCGCAATCCTAAAGACGCCGAAGATATCACTCAAAATACATTCAGTAAGATTATTCTTAATTTGGATAAATTCCGCGGCCAATCCAATATTGCTACCTGGATTTACCGGATTAGCTATAACGAAGCTTTGATGTTTTTACGGAAAAAGCGCCGCGATTTGAGGTTACAGGACAATATCGATTATCATATCTTAAAAGACAGATCCGCGGTATTGGCGGATTGGCCGTTGCTTCCTGATGATTTATTGGTGAATAAAGAATTACACCGGAAAATCAATTCGTCCATACAAAGGCTGGATCTTAAGTATCGCTTACCCTTGTTGTTGCATCATGTCCATGGCTTAGCGATAAAAGAGGCAGCTAAAGTTTTAGATATAAAGGCCAATTCCTTTAAAACCAGGCTCCATCGGGCCTATCTAATGCTGCGGGGCGAGCTAACCGCCTATTTCGCCGATGCTCGGGAGGAAAAAATCGGTTTTAAAACATTGGTTTGCGATCGTTCGCTTAAATTCATTTATGATTATTCTTGCAATAAGCTCGGCAGCCGGCAGCGTTTAAGATTCGACCAGCATATTAAAGATTGCCGTCCCTGCCGTAGTTTTCTAAACGATTATCAGCAGGCAATAAAAATAACTCAGTCTTTACAGTGTCGTGATTTACCAGAAGCGCTTCGGGAAAAACTAAAAACTCTTTTTACTTAAATAATAGATATTTGAAACTTTTTTTATTTTTTAACATCTAAATCAGAATAAGGAGGTGAGGGTTATGTTAAGAAAGATATGTTCGTTGGGCCTTGGTTTGGTAATGTTGTTTAGCCTGTCTGGATGCGCCTTGCTTTTAGCCGGGGCTGCCGGCGGCGCCGGAACAGCATTTTGGCTGGGCGGTAAGTTGGAAAGCGAAGTAGCGGCTAGTTACCAAAGGACTATCGATGCTAGCAAGCGAGCCTTGAGTTCGCTGGGTATGGAGATAGTTAAAGAAGCAAAATCAGATGAGGTTACTCAGATTCGCAGTGAGTACACTGATGGTAGAAAAGTCTGGTTAGATATCCGTAAGTTTAGCGAAAAAACTTCAAAGTTGGAAATTCGCGTTGGTGCCAAGGGTGATCAGGCAGCATCAACTAAGCTGTTGGAGCGGATCAAGAAATACCTTTGATTTTAAGCTTCACAGGTTTTCCGGGTAAAGACATTGCAGATGAACCAAGGCATAAGGTAAAGGGCAATTAAGGCGGCCATCAAAGAACCGGCGATTATAATACCGCCAAAGCGTTGAGTAGGCGGAAATTGCGAAAAAAGAAATACCCCAAAACCGAGGCCGATGATCAACAGAGTGTTAAATACCGGGTTCCAGAGATAAGTTCTTACTTTTTCCCAGCGCCGCCGGGTAGTTTTTTCTTCGGCTTTGATCCGGCGCCAGTATTTGACCATGTGGATCATCGTATCAATGCCGATAGCAATAGCCACATTCAACGAAGGAGCAGCCACTATATCCAGAGGCATGCCGATTAAGCCAATAGCGCCCAAGCTAATTAGGGGGATTATTAAAATTCCTAAAGTCATCGATAAACTTACTGGCAGCGAACGGGAAACCAGCCAGCTGATCAGGAAAAAAATAAACAACAATCGGAACAAGCCGAAGACCAGGCTTGAGCTTACTAGTTTTGCCAGGCGCCCCTGCAAGGCGTAGACCCCGCCGGTGATTTCCGGGACAAAGCCGTTTTCGCGTACCAGTTCTTTTAATTCAGCAATGATTTCTAAACGGGTTTTTGTCCGTCCGGTTTCTTTCATCCGCAGTAGAAAAAGCCCGTTTTTTCGGTCAGGGCTGATAAAGATTTTTCCGATTTCGTTATGGCTGGGTTTTTCCATAATATTCAGAAGCCAATCCCAGCCTAAAAAGAAAGAAAAGGGATGTTGTCTGGCCTGAGCCATTAAAACCGGCAGCGAGATCACACTGCCGACAGCTTGGTGTTTTTCTAAGGCAGTCTGGAGCTGCCATAATTGATTATAGCTTTTGGTGTTATTCAATTTATTTCCGCTTTCAGTCTTTACCACGATAATCAAAGGGTTACTGCCGCCGCTTTGATCAATATAGCGTAAGCCTTCAGTGATCGGGTCACTCTTTTTAAAATAACTGAATATTGAAGGGTCATTTTTCAACCAGGCTAAGCCCGGCAAAAGTAAGATGCTTAAGCCGATTAAGATTAAGCGAAAAGCTTTTTTTCGCACTTTTACTTTCTGATAAATAAACTGTTCGCTTTCTTCAAAATAATCATTTTTTACCTGGGAATTTTGAACCCGGCTCAAAAATAAAGGATAGATTAGATAGGCGCAAGCCATGGCGATAATTGCGCCCAGAGCGCCGGATATCCCTAGTTCACGCAGCGGCTTTGCTGGCACGGTAATTAAGCTTAAAAAGCCCAGTAAAGTTGTAAACATACTCCAAAATGATGGGCTTAAGGTGTATTGAATTGATTTCTTTATCCGTTGTTGATCGCCAGAAGTATAAGCCAGATGTTTCCAGTTATAGGTAAGAAAGATTATATGCGATAGAGTAAGTACAAAAGTAATCGTAGTTAAGTTTGCCGTAAGCAAGCCGATCTTAATATTAAATACTTTAGCTGCGATTATAGTCAGCATGGCGGCGTTAAGGCAAGCTAAGAGTGTCCCGAGCAAAATAGACCAGGAACGGAAAATAAATAACATTAATCCGGCGAAAACCAAAAAAGTCAGCAAGGTAAACAGCCGGAAATCTCTAACTAAATTTTTTTGGATTAGTTTTGTGATGTAGGGGGCTCCGGAAATTCGCAGCCGGAAATTATCGCCGCTAGCTTTGTTTACTAGTTTTTCGATTGCCGTAAGGTTTTCTTCCAGGCCTTGGCCGGGCAGCACAGCAATGATGTTAGTGGATTTTTGATCATCGGCGATTAAAAGGCGCCGCCAGAGAGGGCTTTTTAAGCCGGTAGCAAAATCTCCCGGGCCGGTAGCCAGGCTGATCACACTGATTATTTGCGGTAGAGCATTGATTTTGGCACTTAGATCTTCAACTTTTTTAAGATAAAGCGGTGAGTCGATTTTTCCTTCAGCGCTGATGATCAGCTGATCATCCTGCCGCTTGAATATTTTTGAAATTCGGCCTTCAGCTTGAGCCTGAGGATCGTGGCTGGAAAAAAAGAAGTTTTGGTCTACTTGGGGGGTTAAATCGATATATTTAGCGATAACAAAGATATTGGCGGCGGTTAAAAGAATAATTAAAATAAATTTTAATTTTAAGGCCGCAGTTATTGCTTTAAGCATAGTTCTAGTTTAAATTATATTTTTACTTAGTCAACCGCTAAATCAGCCAGATTTTCGTATTGGAAGCGCCGATATATGCTATAATAAGAGCAAAAATAATCAAGGGGCGATTATGCAGTTAGCACGCAAAATTCTTTTTTATTTTTTTGTTTTGGCCTATTTAGTCCTCTGTCCTTTGCTTATTTTCTATTCTTTAGGCTATATTTATCAACCAAAAAAGAAAGATATTTCGCAAACCGGCCTGATCCACCTTGTCAGTATTCCGGCCGGAGCCCAGGTTTATCTGGATGGCCGGCGTTTCAAAGATAAAACTCCGGCTACGATCAGCGAACTTAATCCGGGAAGCTATCGGGTAAAGTTAAGGCTAAAGAACCGCCGGCCTTGGGTTCATGAGGTAACGGTTAAAGCGGGAAAATCAGCGGCTTTTAAAAATATTCTCCTTTTGCCGCACAGTTTCGATAAAACAACTATCGGCCCCAAACGGGTTTATACCAATTTATATTCGCTAAAAAATTCCGACTATCTGATTGTTCAGCAAGGCCCCCGGCTTAAGGAATTTTATGTTTATGACTTAGCCGAAAAAAGTCTCAAAACCATTATTGATAAGGATTCTCAATATGCCGAATTAGCGGTGGAGCGTTTATTCAGCGCTGCCGGCAGCACTTATCTGATTATCTACGGCGGTTCTTTATGGGACCGGCAGTATTTGCTTATTGATTTTAAGGAAAAAAAGCCCGGTTTAAAAGAAATAAGCCGGCTTTTTTCTCGGCATCCCGATTGGCTGGTTTGGTCGGAAGATTTACCTGAGGATATTTTTTCTATTTATGGCGTCGGCCTCGACCGCTTGGACATTAAAAATTTATCGCTCTATCCGCAGTATTTTGAGAACATTAAGGGCTTTGGCTTGATGGATAAACAGTTTTATGTCCTGGGCAAGGATAACTTGATCAGAAAATTAAGCCTGGATAAGCAGGAGGAGGCTATTCTATTTGAGGATGAACATTTGGGCCGGGAGTTGTTCGCCAAATCAGGGTTTTATCGCATAGAGCCGCTTAATAAGGATAAGCTTATTTTTTGGGGCCGGCGCGGTGACCTGGTGATGACTGTGCCGCCTTATGCCATTTTTGATCAGGGGGTTTTGGGCATGGAATATGAGCGGTTTAACAGCCGGCTTCTGTTCTGGACCAAGCATGATATCTGGCTGGCCGAGTTTAACGGCCAGGCCCAAGACGATGTTTTATTCAGGCAGCGCCTGCGCCTTAATAAGATATATGAAGGGGGCTTTAATTTAAGCCAATGCTTTTGGGTTTATAGCGCAAGCAATTTGCTGCTTAAAGACAAAACCGAGATTTATCTTTTGGGCTTAACTCCGGACGGCCGGCACCATAGAGAACATATTGTCAGCGCTAAACAAAATACTGAAGTATTTTACTATGAGCCTGAAGGTTGTTTGTACTATTTAGATAAAAAGGGGGCCTTGGTGAAGCTTAAGCTTTTAGCGGCTGATTAGTAATAGAGATATTATGGATTTTCAATATTCACGCCAGGGGGTTAAAGGTAGAGAAAAGAGTTGGCAGCGGTTTCTGGAGGTTCTGCCCGGGTTCCTGAGCTGGACAGTGATTATCGGAATAGTGGTGCTATCGGTGTTACAGCCTTTAACGGCGGCGGTGGTCATGATCGCTTTTCTGCTTTATTGGCTGCTGCGGCTTATCTACATGAACATTTTTCTTTTGCTTTCGTATACCCGTCTGGAGATCGAAAAAACTACTGATTGGCAGGAGTGTATTGCCTCTGTGGACCGCTTGAAAGTCCAGACGCCGGTTTTCTGCGGCCCGGCTAAACAGCGCAGCCTAAAAGAAACAATTGCCGCCCGTATCCATTACCGGCAATTGAGGAAGCTTAAAACAAGCAAGAACCTGCCGCCTTCCTCGGAAAATATTTACCACTTGCTTATTTTGCCGGTTATCCGCGAAGCCCGGCAAGTGGTTGAGCCGGCTATTGAAGCGGTTAAGCAGGGGAGTTTTCCGGCCGAAAGATTTCTGGTAATCATTGCTCTTGAGGATTCAGCTTCCCAGAAAGTCAAGCAGCAGACGGATGAACTGCGGGAAAAATATAAAAACGTTTTTTTAGATTTTTTAGTCATTTTACATCCGGAAAACCAACCCGGGGAAGCTAAAGTTAAGGGGGCCAATGTAAGCTTTGCCGCCCGCCGGGCTCAAAGTTTTTTCAGCGCCAAAGGCATTAAGCCGGAAAATATCCTGGTATCCTGTTTTGACGCCGATACAGTGGCCAATCCCGATTATTTCAGCTGTCTTACTTATCATTATCTGATAAATCCTCTTCGCCTGCAGTCAAGCTATCAGCCGATCCCGGTTTATCACAATAACATTTGGGAGGTTGCCGGTTTTGCCAGGATCCTTGATATCGGCACTTCTTTCTTCCAGCTGATCGAAGCAACTAATCCCGGTAAATTGGTTACTTTTTCCAGCCATAGTATGAGTTTTAAGGCCTTGCAGGATGTCGGCTACTGGCCGGTGGATATGATTTCTGATGACTCGGCTATTTTCTGGAAGGCATTTATCCATTATCAGGGCAATTATCGGGTTAGGCCCATTTATACAACAGTTTCTATGGATATTGCTGCCGGGCCAGGCCTAAAGGAGACTTTTACCGCAATTTATAAACAGAAGCGGCGCTGGGCCTGGGGAATAGAAAATTTTCCGATTGTGGTAAGAGGATTTTTTCAGGTAAAAAAAATCAGTTTCAGCCGCAAGCTAAGTTACGGTTATAAATTGCTGGATGGTTTTGTCTCCTGGGCTACCTGGTCGTTTTTGTTATTACTCGGCAGCTGGCTACCGGCATTTTTTGCTTCTCGGGAATTTTCTTCCAGCACGGCCTATTACCTTGCCCCGCGCATCCGCGGGATTATGTTTAGCCTGGCTTCAATCGGAATTATTATTTGTACGGTAATAAGTTTATTACTGCTTCCCCGAAGAGAAGGTAAACACGGAATCCTAATCGGGGTCAAACATATACTTGAATGGTTGTTTATCCCGGTGGCGCTTTTATTCTTGAGTGCCATACCGGCGCTTGATGCCCAAACCCGCCTTATGTTCGGAAAATATATGGAGTTCTCGGTAACCGGAAAATACCGTAAATCAAAATCCTAAACGTGAAAAGAGCTGTCAAATTTGCTTTATTTATTTTTCTCTTGATAATCCCGCAAAAGACTTACGCTGAAGAAGTAAAGGTGGGGGTTACTTTCAGCCAGGTGCAGTGTGAGTATTTAGATTTGAATTGGCGAAAGATTTATAAAAAAACCATGGCTTTGGATTTAGATGTCATCCGTTTAGGGGCTTATTGGAGCCGGATTGAGAAAAGCCGCGATAAATTTGATTTTAGCGAACTTGATTGGCAGATTCAGCAGGCAAAAGAAAATAATATCCCGGTATTGCTTACTGTGGGAATGAAAGCGCCGCGCTGGCCGGAATATTTTATCCCGGCCTGGCTGATGAAGGATTTATCTTTTCGTTTTGGCTCAGCAGTTTCCGATCGAAAAATTATTAAGGAGCGTAGTCTGCTCTTTATCCGGCGGGTAGTTGAGCGCTACAAAAAGGAAGCTATCATTGTTGCCTGGCAGGTAGAAAATGAACCATTGAACAGAGCCGGCCCCAAGGATTGGCGGATACGGAACGATTTTTTGCAAGAAGAGATTGATCTGGTAGAGAAACTGGATACGAGAAGCCGTCCTATCGTTATAAATGCGATGACTTATCTTAACCGAATATTAAGATTTTTTAACCGGCTTATTTACACCAAGAATCCGGTCTATCAGATAATCGATATTGCTGATATTCCTGCTTTTAATATTTACTCGACTATCGGCCATAAACTCATTGGCCAGAAAATCTGTTTTTTGACTGTTCCTCAAAAACGTTTAAAATACCTTAAACGCTTTGTTGATTATGCGAAAGCTCAGGATAAAACGGTCTGGGTTACTGAGCTTCAGGCCGAACCCTGGGAGCCAGGGGAATTGGTGCATATCCGTAAGGAAGCAGCGATTACCTGCAGAGCCGAAGATTTCCCGGTTAGTTTTGGGGAGCTGGAGTATTTAGGGGTGGATACGGTTTTTTTCTGGGGAGTTGAATACTGGTTTTACCGGATGCAGTATTATAAAGATAAAAGCTGGCTGGATGCTTTTGAGCAGATACCTTAATCTAATTTTTGAAACTTTTCTTATTTTTTAGCATCTAAATTAAGATAAGGGGGTGAGGGTTATGCTAAAAGAAATAAGCCGGGAAGAATTAAGCGATTTGATCGAATCAGGAGAAGATTTTAAATTAGTGGATGTTTTGAGCCGGGAAAGCTTTGCTAAAGGGCACATTAAAGGGGCGGTTTCAATTCCCTTAGCAGAAATCGGCCGCAAATCCGCTAAGTTACTTAAAAAGAGGGATAAAATTGTAACTTATTGTGCTAGTTTTGAGTGTTCAGCCAGCACTACGGCTGCCAGGAAATTGATAGCTTTAGGTTATAAAAATGTTTTTGACTACAAAGGCGGGCTAAAGGATTACCAAGAAGGCGGCTTAAGCCTTGAAACCGGTGCAGGCCAGGCAGACAAAAAATGCACTGTTTGTGGAGGAGCTTAAGGAAAGGAGGCTTATCATGAAACAAGAAAAAATGAAATTCCGCGTCTGTCCGTCGGTGAGTATGAACTACAGCGATGATGGTAACAGCATTACCACTGAAATAGACTTGGCTGGAGTTAAGAAAAAAGATATCTCTTTAGAGAGTGGTAAAGCTGGTTTTTGCTTGAAGGCCGGCAAGGAAGACCTGATTTTTGACTCTTGTTATCGGTTTTGCGAAGAGGTAGATGCCGAAAAAATTAATGCTGAATTTCGCAATGGCATGTTGAGGATAACTGCACCGGTAGAAAAGAGCTTTTTACATGCCAGAAAGATTTCGGTTCACTAAGAAAAAAAAGGGGGGTAAAAATTTTTAAGCCCCCTTTTTTTACTGTCCTCAAGCTAGCTATATCCTGTTATAATAGTTGCCTATGAGAATCTACATTCGTATAGCCGATGGCCGATTTATGGTAAGTCGATGATGCCGCTCGTCACGGCGTTGGTGGAGTAGACAACACGCACCGTCATCCTGAGGAGGAGTGAAGCGACGACGAAGGATCTCAACAAAATTGGAGGGTAAAATGAATGTTTTAGAAAATATCCCGTATAATGACGATAAAATGGGGAATCGCAAACTGGTCGATGAAAAGCACCTGCTTGTTATGCAAATAGCGTTAAAGCCGGGGCAAAGTGTGCCTCAGCATAACGCTAATTCAAACGTTCATCTTCTGGTTGTAAGGGGCAATGATTTAACGGTCAATCTTGACGGTGCTGATAATCAGGTTAAGAAAGGCGATCTATTGCCGGTCGCCTTTCAAGCGCCGATGATCATTAAAAACACCGGCAGTATTGACGCCACATTTTTAGTGTTTAAAACGCCCAATCCGTCAGAAATGGGGACGGTATAGCGTGAAAATCAGGGATAGTGGAATGCCGGATAAGGGGATGTGGAAAGGTTTCTTTTTCCCTGCTCAAACGTTAGAAACGCTCGAATTCAATAGCGGTGTTCGCGATGCTGTGGAATTTGGGTGTGGCTATGGCACATTTACGATTCCGGCCGCTAGGATCATTAAAGGTGTGGAGTATCAAAGCATAAGCACCGATAAATTCAATACTATTGAGCAGGCAGAGAAGTTTATGCAAGATGGTGGCAAAATACTTGCCTGCGGAACTTGTATTAAATCTCGCAATCAAGAAGGCACCGAAATGTGCCCGATCAACACGATGAAGGACATGTACGATATCGTTAAAGAATCTGATAAGGTAGTAACCTTTTAAAGGGCGGTGAACATATGATAAATATTTTACTTTATATTTTAATCGGCCTATTCGCGGGCGCGATAAGCGGTTTAATTGGAATAGGAGGGGGAATCATCATTGTTCCCGCCCTTATTTATCTCTTTAAGTTTTCTCAGCATGCAGCTCAAGGGACAACTTTGGCGATGTTAATACCGCCTATTGGCATACTGGCGGCTTTAGCGTATTATAAGCAGGGACACGTTAATTTTCCGGTGGCAGGATTTATATGTTTGGGATTTGTTATCGGCGGATTCTTAGGCGCGAAATTCGCGGTAGGATTTCCGGAAGTTGTGTTAAGAAAAATATTCGGAGCGTGTCTTTTGGGTATAGCGAGTTATATGATTATTAAATAATCGATAGGCGATGGGGTTCGCCGTTAACCGCCTCAACAGGCTGATAACTCCTACTTAAATGAAAGGAGGGATTTGTCTATGTTGAGGCTTTTTTATATTGCTTTTGGTGGCGCCGCTGGCGCTTTATTGCGCTATTGGGCTTCAGGGCTGGCACATAGAATCGGAGGCAGTAGTTTCCCGTGGGGGACATTGAGCGTTAATCTCATAGGATCTTTTCTTATAGGTTTTTTATGGGGAATGTTTGAATCCGTTATCGTTTCCCAGAATACGCGAATTCTGATTTTTATTGGATTGCTTGGTTCTTTTACGACATTCTCCACGTTTTCGCTGGAGAGCTTTCACCTGATCCGGGACGGTGAATACGGTCTTTTCATAGCAAATATATTATCGAGTTTTGCATTAGGTATATTACTAGTTTTTGCCGGATATTTTTTAAGCCGTTTTTTATTTAACATAGCGCGCTAAAGGAGGGACTAATCATGAAACTGCCTGAAGAAGGAACATTGTTAAGGATATTCATAGGGGAATCCGACAAGTATAAGGGCAAGCCGTTATATGAGCAGATCGTTCTTAAAGCCAGAGAACTAAACTTGGCAGGAGCCACAGTTTTACGGGGGCTTATGGGTTTTGGGGCGGACAGCCACATGCATTCGGCTAAAATCTTGAGGCTTTCCGAGGATTTGCCGGTGATTATTGAGCTTGTGGATACTGAAGAGAATTTAAACAAGCTCCTGCCTTTTTTAGATGAAACCGTGCAAGAAGGGCTGATTACGCTTGAAAAGGTTAGAGTCATAAAATACCGTCATAAGTAGGGAGATAAATTTTAAAATGAAAAAATCTATTACAATTAAACCCATAGGCATCATAAATACGCCGTATAAAGAATCCAAGGGTATGCCTATTCAGGGTAAGTTTAAAAGGGGAGTTTTTGGCACTGCCAAAATATTTCCTGAATATAAAGCGGGCCTAAAGGATATCAAAGGTTTTTCGCATGTTATCTTGATCTATCATTTTAACCGCTCGAAAGAGGAACGTCTAACAGGCAAACCGTTTCTAGAAGATACCGAACATGGAATATTTGCAATACGCAGCCCGCACCGGCCAAATCATATAGGTTTCTCGATCGTGAAATTAAAGAGCGTAAAAGGGAATACCATTACTTTTATGGAAGTCGATATTTTAGACGACACCCCGCTTCTGGACATCAAGCCTTACGTCAAACATTTCGACAGCCGGGATAAAGTCAAGAACGGTTGGATCGATAAACACTTCAAAACCGGCAAAATCCCAAAGCGCACAAGACTGGAATAATGTTCACTTTTTCCTAATGTTCACTAATTAGTGAACATTAGATAGTTGGTTTTTGGCTTTATAAAATTAAATAACTCGAAGAAATAGCTTGACATCCTGTCACAAATAATATATACTTTTTGTGACAAAAGCGAGGTATATAAAATGTCGCAAAGCATTGAGAATAAAGTAGTTAGCAGGATTTATGGTAAGAATAGGGGTTGGGTATTCACTCCAAATCACTTTCTTGACCTTGGAAGCCGTACAGCCGTGGCTCAAGCCTTGGGGCGGTTGGCAAAAGCCGGTACTATTCGCCGATTGGCACATGGACTATATGATTATCCTGAGAAACACCCTACGCTGGGCGATCTTCCGCCTAACTATGAGCGGATAGCCCAAGCTTTGGCAGGAAGGGATAGTTTAAAAATTCAGCCATCGGGGGCGTATGCCGCCAATCTGCTCGGGCTTACTGAGCAGGTTCCTGCAAAGATTGTTTTTCTGACTGACGGCCCTAATCGCAAAGTACAAATAAACAAACAGCAGGTTGTCTTAAAAAGGACAACTCCTAAAAATATGGCCACTGCCATGCGGGTGAGCGGTCTGGTTATCCAGGCTCTGCGTCATTTAGGCCAAGATCATGTGGATGATAAAATAATCGGGATGCTTAAGAAAAGATTATCCAGCGATGACAAGCGTCAGCTTATAAACGACCTTCGTTACGCTCCTGTATGGATAGGAAATATATTTCGGCAATTACAAGGATAAGAAGCCTGTGGACAAATTCGTATTATTGAGTGATAAAGACAAACGCGCCTATTTCGAAGTAGCCGCGGCTGACTTGAATGTAATGCCACAGCTTATTGAAAAGGATTTCTGGGTTTGTTGGATACTCAGGACCCTTTTTTCGTTACCGTCATCAGGCAGTCACTTGACATTTAAGGGCGGTACATCACTTTCAAAATGCTATGACGTTATCAGGCGTTTTTCAGAAGATGTCGATATTTCGATAGAAAGGTCTTTTTTATCAAGCCAACAGGCCATTGAACCTAAAAAACAAGAAAGTAACAAAGAAAACCAGCGAAGACTTGAAAGGTTACAGTTAGCCTGTCAAGCAAAGATCAGCGGCACTCTAATCCCAGAACTGAAAAAAAGTATTGCCGCTATTCTGACCGATAGAAAAAAATGGAATCTCGAAATCGATTCTAACGACGCATTAAAGCAGACAGTTTTGTTTACTTTCCCACACGCTTTGACAAATAGTATGGAAAGCTACGTAAAGGCCGCTGTTAAAATTGAGTTTGGTTCCAGAGCCGACCATTGGCCTGTTGAAAATATGGCTGTTACGCCATATGTTGCTAATGTTTCAGACGATGTGACTATTGAAGGTGCATCAGTGCGTGTTTTAGCCGCAGAGCGGACCTTTTGGGAGAAAGCGACCATACTTCATATGATATATCATTATCCTGAAGGTAAGAATGTGCCTCCGCGGATGTCGCGGCACTATTATGATTTATTCGCGATGGTAGATTCTTTTGTATACAAGAAATCTTTAGAAAAAATATCGCTATTGAAACATGTATCCGATCATAAGTCTTTATTTTTTAAAGCTAACTGGGCGCATTATGAAGAGGCTAAACCGGGCAGCTTGCGGCTGGTGCCGCGCGATGACCAAATAAGCCAGTTGAAAACTGATTACCGACAAATGCAACAAATGTTTTTTGAGGATCCCCCGTCATTTGAGAGTGTTTTAGAGAAACTAAAAATAGCGGAAGATAAGATTAGCAGGGTCAAACAATGAATTACTGGTGGACGGCAGATTATCACTTTTCGCACGCCAAAGCTATTATGATAGCCGATGAACGATCGGGATTTTTATGATATTTTTGCAATAGAATAACGAAAAGTAGCATTTAGTAGACATGAATAACCCAAAAAACTCAATAAAAAAGGCAGTCTACATCCGTACCTTCGGATGCCAGATGAATGATCGAGACTCTGAGGCTCTTCTAGGCCTTTTTGTTGATTTGGGGTATTCTGTAGCTAAAGAGCCTAAGGAGGCCGATGTAATATTAGTTAATACTTGTTCGGTGAGAGAGCATGCTGAAGACCGGGCCCGTTCTTTTTTAGGTAGCCTACAGAAGCTCGCTGAGCGCCGGCGTTCCCGAGGCGCTAAACATAAGATAATTGGGCTTATTGGTTGTATGGCTCAGAATACTGGAGAAGAAATATTTAAAAGAATGCCCTATGTTGATTTAATCTGTGGACCTGGCTGTCTAGATAGAGTCGTTGCTTATATTCAAAAGATAGAGAAAGAAAAAGTTCGGATTCTTGACTTAGAGGATAAGAAACGTAAAAGTGAATTTTATCAAGGTTCCTATCGTATTGAGAGCGACCATGCCCAAGTTGTGATATCAACCGGCTGTTCTAATTATTGTTCATATTGTGTTGTTCCTTATGTACGTGGTGAGTTACGCTTGCGCAAACCCAAAGATATCATTGATGAGATAAAGCAGAATATAGCTTTAGGTATTTCGAAAATTACTTTGCTTGGTCAAAATGTTAATGATTATTTTTTTAATCAGCGGGTTAATTTTGTTGAGTTACTTAATCGAATCGAGGCAATAAATGGATTAACCGAGTTAAATTTCATTACTTCGCAACCAAGGAATATTCCTAAAGGTTTATTCGAGCTGATGGCAAAGAGCGATAAAATATCAAAGCATTTGCATTTACCTTTTCAGTCAGGATCAAATCGTATTTTAAAGGCGATGAAACGAGGTTATACGATTGATAAGTACTTGCAAATAGTCTCTGATTATAAGAAAATAGTAAAAGGTACCTTGAGTACCGATGTCATTGTTGGCTTTCCGACTGAGAGCGATGAAGATTTTGCGCAAACTAAGGAAGTTTTAGAAAAGGTGCGTTTCTCGAGTGCTTATATTTTTAAATATTCACCACGGAAAAGGGCAAAAAGTGCTAAGTTAATTGATGATCTAGTTCAGAGCGAAAAAGTTAAGAGGCACAAGATATTGCTCGATCTGCAAAGGAAGATTTCACGCGATGGTTAAAAGAAGTAAGGTTTGGTTTTTACTTATTTTTTATTTTTGTCTTGTTGCTAATGTTTGGGCAGTTTCTTTAGAGGAGGCCCAACAAGATTATCTTTTGGGTAATTATGAGGAAGCGATAGTTAAGGCCCGCCGTTTGCATGAAAACGATGAAACCCTTTATTTTTTAGGTTTAGCTTATACTAAAACCGCAGACTATGAACGGGCCAGAGCATATTTAGATAAATTGATTGATCGCTTCCCGGGGTCAGATTTTCGTAATCTGGCTATGATGAAATTAGCCGATACTTATTTTTTACAAAAAGACTATGATAAGGCTAAAGAACTTTATCAAATTATCGAGAGTAAATGTTTGAAACTCGAGAATCCATCTTTGCTTTTTCTTCGCTTGGCTCAAATTGCCAGCCGCCGGGGAGAGTGGGAAGATAAAGGCAAATATTTAGAGTTGATAAAGAAAAAATATCCTAATAGTCCGGAAATGTATTTTGTTAAAACTTTGGAGGAGTATGGTGACTTTTTTACTATTCAGGTAGGAGCCTTTAGTCAGAAGAAAAATGCAGTTTTACTTAAGGATGAGGTAACTTGTGAATCTAAGGCTTACATTGTTGAAGGTAAGTCTGGGGCCTATCCGATATATAAGGTGAGGGTAGGCAAATTTAAAAAGCGATATGATGCCGACAAGGTTGCCCAAGATTTACGTAGCCAGGGATATCCTGCCAGTATTTACCCTTAATTTATGAATCCGATTATTTGTATAGTTGGTCCGACCGCCTCCGGGAAAACTCAAACTAGTTATCTATTGGCTCGTAAGCTTGGTGTTGAGATTATTTCTTGTGATTCGATGCTTATCTATCGGGAGCCTTCAATCATTACTTCAAAGCCATCGCACCAGCTATTAGCCGAAGTTAACCATCATTTTATCGGAATAACTTCGGTTAGCGAAACTTATAGTGTGTTTGATTATTTTCGTTTGGCCACCGAAGCAATTAGGGCTCTTTATTTTAAAAATCAATCTCCGGTAGTTTGTGGCGGAAGTGGCTTATATTTCAAAGCTATAATTGACGGTATTTTTCAAGGGCCGGGGAAAAATGATCAATTGCGCGAGTCTTTAATGAGAACTGCCGAGACCTACGGTAAACAATATCTTTATGAGGAGTTAAAAAAAGTAGATTCGCCGGCAGCAATGAGAATTTCTCCCAATGATTTAAGAAGAACCATCAGAGCACTTGAAGTCTATTATGAAAGCGGCATGCCGATGTCTCAAAAACAAACCTTTTCTTTTGGGTTATGGGGAGATTTGCCGATTAAGATATTTGGTCTGCGGCTTAAGCGTAAAGAACTATATCACCGGATTGAAGAAAGGGTTGATCAGATGTTTGTTGAAGGCGCCGTAGATGAGGTTGAAGCTTTAAGACAGGGCAATTTGAGCCTTACTGCCGAGAAGATAATTGGGGTAAAAGAAATTTCTGAGTTTTTAGATGATAAGGTAACTGAGGCTCAGGCTAAGGCTAATATGAAGAAAAATACTCGCCATCTAGCTAAACGTCAAATAACTTGGTTTAAAAAAGAAAAGCGTATCGAGTGGATAGATATTGATGAACAAACTCCTAAACAAACTGCTGAATTAATCGAGTCACGAATTAGCAATGCATGAAACCATAAAAAAAGAAACCGCACTCTTGGTCGTGGTTAAAGAACCTAAAGAACTTTGGCTTTTTGAGGATTTAGCCTCGGAGTTTAAAAATTTAGTTATTTCTTCGGGGATTGAAGTGACTGAAGTTGTTTTAGTGAAACTGGCTCAGCCTAACCCTTCGCTTTATATTGGAAAAGGCAAGGTAGAAGAGATTAGACTTAAAAGGGAGGAGCTAGGGGTCGACGTAGTAATTTTTAACGCTAATTTGAAATTTACTCAACAGAGGAATCTGGAAGAAATATTAAATGTTAAGACCATTGATCGTACCCAGCTGATTTTAGATATATTCGCCAAGCACGCCCATAGTCAAGAAGGAATACTTCAGGTTGAGCTAGCTCAGTCTCAGTATCTCTTGCCGCGACTTAGAGGAAAAGGTATTGCTCTTAGCCGTTTAGGTGGTGGCATCGGGACCCGGGGCCCGGGTGAAAAAAAGCTTGAGGTTGATCAGAGAAAAATTTCCGATCGGATAAGTAAAATTAAAGAAGAACTTCATGATCTAGGACAACATCATAATCTGATGCGCAAGCGGCGCGATAAGGCTAAAGAACATATGTGTTCTTTAGTTGGCTATACTAATGCCGGAAAGACTACCTTGTTTAATCTTCTAGCTCAAAGTGAGCAGGTAGAATCAGCCGGCTTGTTTACAACTTTAGATACAGTAACTCGTCAGTTTTCCTTAGCTGTTGGCCAAAAAGTAGTACTATCAGATACAGTAGGGTTTGTTTATAATTTACCTCCGAACCTAGTTGAGTCTTTTAAAACTACTCTTGATGAGTTGCAGTATTCAGATGTTTTATTACATTTAGTTGATCTGAGTAGTAAAAATTTCTTGCAGCTTAAGGCAGCGGTTGATAGTATCTTGACGGATTTAAAACTTGATTTAAAACCGACAATTGTTGTTTTTAACAAGATTGATAAAATTTCCTCCCGAGAGGTTGAATTTTTAAAAAAAGATTATCCTAAGGCGGTTTTTATTTCTGCTAAGAGTGGTTTGGGTATAGAGGAATTAAAACAGGTAATTTCAATCAATATTTTTAAAGATACCCTAGAGGTTATAGCCAGGGTACCATTTGATCATATGGAAATTGTTAACTATTTGCATAAAAATTGCGAGGTTTTGGAAAGCAACTATGAAGATAAAGAGGCTGTTTTTCACTTAAGGCTAAAGCGGGACAAATTAGATTATATTAAAAATCAGGGGATCAAGACAAAGAAAGCTTAGATACTGTTAAAATCAACAGTTGAATGATTGGTAAAACGCGGTAGAATTAGTTTCTTAGGTGAAGAGTTGTAACTAAACAAAAAAGGGAGTTGTAATGCGAGTTGATGTTTCTTTTAAGTATCTCAAGAAAAGCGATTTTATTAACAATGTTTTAGATAATGGTTTCAAAAAGATTGAGCGTCGGATTAAGATGTTTCGGCGCAACGACCCAATACATATTTCAGTACACCTAGAGAAGAACCCTCATAAGGAGCAATATTTTTGTAAATCTCACGTTTATCTGCCTTCATCAAAAGTTTTAGCTGCTAACGAAAAGGGCACCAAAGTTTCTTTGGCCATAAATAAGACCTTTTCGGCTTTGAGCAAGCAACTAGATAAAGAGAAACATAAGTGGCAAAAGCAGCTAAGAATCCGCCGTCAGAAGGACTCTTTTGACTTTGAATAAAATAACAATTTTTTCTTGACGAGGCTGAAGCGGTGTGTTAGGATACTTAGCACTCTAAGAGCTAGAGTGCTAAAGGAGATTGATTATGGTACGAAATATTGATAGCCAAGAAAGAGAAAATGAGATTCTCGGCTTAATTATTGAAAGTTATATTGAGCAGAGTAAGCCGATCAGTTCAGCTTATTTATGTGATAATCATAAGCTTAATTGTTCACCGGCAACGATTAGGAATGTAATGCTTTCTTTAGAGAGGAAGGGGCTCATTTCTCATATTCATACTTCAAGCGGCCGCGTGCCGACTAAGCAGGGTTTTAAGCACTACGTAGAAAGTTTAAAACAGGAAGAGCTTCAAAAGCAGCAGCCATCTAATCTTGATTTTCATTCACTTCCTGAGTCCAACATTGAAGAGGCAATTAATTATTCTTTAGATAGTTTAGCCAGTCTGAGTGGTTATGCTTCGTTGATTGCTGTTTCTGGACAGGATGAGCGGTTTTCTTATCGAGGGATGCGTTTTATATTAGAGCAGCCGGAGTTTGAGGATATCTCCAAACTCCGTCATATAATCTATGCTCTTGAAGTGAGGATGATCGATTTTCAGCATCTTCTTTTTGACTATATTGATGAGAATATAAAGATACTTATTGGTGATGAGATCGGATTCGAAGAGATTTCTGATTGTTCTTTGATAGTCTCGGGAATTCACGAAAAAGGGGTTGCTCTTTCGCTGGCTCTTTTGGGTCCGATGCGGATGAATTATTCCAAAGCCGCATCATGTCTAAACTCAGTGAGAAATCAGCTTCGTGAAGTTGTTGAGGAGTTCGTATGACCAAGAAAAATAAAAAACAGACTTCAAAGGAAGAAGCGTTAGAGAAAATTCAAAAAGAGTGTGATGAGCTTCGCGATAGATACTTAAGGCTTCAGGCGGAGTTTGATAATTATCGTAAACGTTCATTGAAAGAAAGGGGTGATTTTGTTAAGTTTGCTAACGAAGGTTTAATTGTTGAGCTGTTAGGCATTCTTGATAACTTCGAGCGTGGCATAAAAGCAGCAGACCTAAAGAAGGATTTTGACCTTTTACATCAGGGTGTGGACATGATTTCAAAACAGCTGCACGGATTGCTAGAGAGCAAGGGTCTAAAGCGAATAAAAGCACTGGGTGAGAAGTTTGATCCACATCAACATGAAGCAATGCAGGTAGTTGAGACTGAAGGTGTCGAGCAGGACATGGTGATTGAGGAGATGCAACCGGGCTATTTGCTGAATGGGCGTATAGTCAGGCCAGCCAAGGTTAAAGTTGCTAAGGCAAAGGAAGAAAAAAAGGAAGACGCAGAGGAAGATATAATAGAAGATCAAACAGAAGAAGTGATAGAGGAAGATTTTAACAAGGGAGGTTAATTATGGCAAAAGTAATTGGAATTGATTTAGGGACATCTAACTCATCAGCTGCAGTAATGGAGGGTGGCAGGCCAACAATAATTCCATCAGCTGAAGGAGCTGGCGTTGCAAGTGGAAAGGCTTTCCCTTCGGTAGTTGCCTTTACTAAAGATGGCCAGCGATTGGTTGGTGAACCAGCCAGGAGGCAGGCTTCAGTTAATCCCGAAGGAACAGTCTTGGCGGCCAAAAGAAAAATTGGAACAAACTTTAAATTCAGCGTTTATGGTAATGAATATACACCGCAGCAGATTTCAGCCTTTATTTTGCAAAAGATAAAGCAAGATGCTGAGAGTTATCTTGGTGATACGGTAACCGAGGCAGTGGTGACTGTACCAGCCTACTTTAATGATAATCAACGCCAAGCTACTAAAGATGCTGGAAAAATTGCCGGTTTAGAGGTTTTGCGAATTGTCAATGAGCCTACGGCGGCTTGTCTAGCTTATGGATTGAATAAGGTTGGTAAAGAACTCAAGATCATGGTTTTTGACTTTGGCGGTGGAACTCTAGATGTAACGGTTATGGAAATGTGGGCTGAAGGGGGCTTTAAAGTTCTCTCAACCTCCGGTGATACTCATCTTGGCGGAACTGACATGGACAAGGTTTTAATCGACCATATTGCCGAAGATTTTAAGAAACAGTCGGGCATTGATTTACGTAATGACAGTATGGCTATGCAACGTTTACGTGAAGCAGCTGAAAAGGCAAAGATAGAGCTTTCCAGCACCTTGACTACTGAGATAAATTTACCTTTTATTACTGCTGATCAATCAGGCCCTAAGCATCTTACAATTTCACTCAATCGAGCTAAAGTCGAAGAGCTAGTTACGCCAATTATTGATAAGTGTAAGGCTCCGCTTCAGCAGGCTTTAGATGATGCTAAGTTGTCAGGTGGCGATATTGACAAAATTATAATGGTCGGTGGACCGACTCGGATGCCGATTGTTCAAAAGTTTCTTGAAGATTATGTCGGTAAAAAGATTGAACGGGGTATTGATCCGATGGAGTGCGTTTCAATGGGTGCTGCAGTCCAGGCATCAATCATCAAGGGTGATACTAAAGATGTTTTGCTTTTGGATGTTACACCGCTTTCTTTAGGTATTGAAACTCTAGGCGGAGTATCAACTAAATTAATCGAAAGAAACACAACGATTCCGACTAAGAAGAGCCAGGTTTTTTCAACCGCTGAAAGCAATCAGCCGGCAGTTACAATAAGGGTTCTGCAAGGGGAGCGGCCAATGGCTAGTGATAATATTGAGCTTGGTCGGTTTGACTTAGTGGGAATCCCACCGGCACCACGCGGAGTGCCCCAGATAGAAGTTACTTTTGATATTGACGCTAACGGAATAGTTCATGTTACCGCCAAAGACAAAGGTACCGGAAAAGAGCAGTCAGTTCGGATAACTGCCCCGGATAAGTTATCTGAGGCTGATGTTGAAAAAATGGTTAAAGAGGCTGATAAGTATGCCGATGAAGATAAACAACGAAAAGAAGCAGCCGAGTTAAAGAATAAGGCTGATACTTTAGTTTATTCGACTGAGAAGTCGCTTAAGGACTACGGCGATAAGATTTCTGAAGGTGACAAAACTGATATTCAGAATAAACTTGATGCTTTAAGGGAGACTTTAAAGTTAAAAGAAGCAACTAAAGAGCAGATTGAAAAAGGCCTTGATGAATTAACTAAGGCTTCTCATAAGCTAGCTGAACAGGTTTATAAGGCTCAGAGTGCTCAGCAACAAGGGGCTCAAGATGCCGGAGCCGCTGGCCAAGGTCAGGCTGGCCCAGAAGCTAGTCAGCAACAAGATCCACAAACTGGCTCAAAAGATGATAATGTTGTTGATGCTGAATATAAGGAAGAAGATAACAAGCAGTAATCATAATGAGTACTGCTAAAGATTATTATGAAGTTATTGGGTTGAGCAAGGGTGCGACCGTTGATGAGGTTAAGAAGGCTTATCGGCAGTTGGTAATGAAGCATCATCCTGATCGAGTGCCTGAAAATCAGAAAAAAGTCGCTGAAGAAAAGTTTAAAGAAATCTCTGAAGCATATGCGGTTTTAAGCGATCCTCAGAAAAAGCAGCTTTATGATCAATATGGTCATGCTGGAATAGACTCTCGTTATTCAACTGAAGATATTTTCCGCGGCGCAGACTTTTCAAGTATATTCGGCAATGCCGGCGGAGGCCTTGGTGGAATTTTTGAGAGCTTATTTTCTAACTCTGGAGTGTTTGGTGGATCGGGATTTTCTGGATCTGGCCGGACGCGTTCCGGCGAGGATCTTCAGATTCAAGTTACGATAAGTCTCGATGAGGCCTACCGAGGCGTAGAAAAGGATATTTCCTTTGGCCGGAATGATAATTGTTCCCATTGTTCAGGAAGTGGTGCTGAACCTGGATCAAGGAAGCAAACTTGTTCTACTTGTCGGGGAAGAGGCCAGGTTAGCGCAGGGTTGGGAGGTTTTATTAATTTTGCTCAAACCTGCCCTAATTGCCAAGGTCAGGGCGAGATTATTAAAAATCGCTGCAAGAAGTGTTCAGGAGCCGGCAGGATAAAGGTTAAGAAAAATCTTAAAGTTACTATTCCGAAAGGGGTTGATAGCGGATCGGTTTTACGCCTAAGGGCTGAAGGAAGTTGGGCATCTGGAGCTAGAGGTGATTTATATATTTACATCAATGTTAGAACCCATCCGCAGTTTAAACGCCAGGGTGATACGATACTTTGTGCGGTAAAGTTAAATGTTATCCAGGCAATACTGGGAGCTGAAATTGAAGTTCCTACTTTGTCTGGCAAAGTTATGATGAAGATTCCGCCAGGTACCCAGCCCAATACGGTATTTAGGTTAAAAGGAAAAGGAATAATTGATTTACATTCAAAACGTCCGGGAGATGAGCTTATCGAAGTAGAAATAGAGATACCTAAGAAGCTATCTTCTCGAGAAAAAAAGCTCATTGAGCAATGGGCAAAATTAATAGGATGAGGGAGTGATAATATGCCAACTTACGATTACCAATGTTTAGATTGCGGAGATCATTTTGAACTTTTCCAGAATATGAGCGATAAAGTGCTCAAGGCTTGCCCGAAATGTAAGGGTAAAGTTAAAAGGTTAATTGGCTCAGGGAGTGGTTTGATTTTTAAGGGAAGTGGATTTTACGCAACAGACTACAAAAAACAGAATAAAAGTTCCAATAGCAAAAAGGTATCTTCGCCAGATTGTTCTGGATGCAAGGATGCTCCTAAGTGCCCGCAAGGCAAGATAAACAAAGAATAAGGAGGTTTTATGCCTAAAACAGTAAAACCGTTAAAGGCTACTTATTATAATCCGGCTATCTTTAAGGACTATTCTAGATTGGTTTCTCCACCTTATGATGTAATTAATAAAGACAAATTAAAAAGTTTACGTAAAAAGTCTCCCTATAATTATTCCCGAGTTCTTTTGGCTGATCGAGGTGACTATAAGCAAGTAGCCGTCCGGCTTAAGAAATGGCTGGATTCACAAATACTAGTTGACGATCAGAGCGAGAGTTTTTATATTTATGAGCAGACTTTTAAGGTTGAAGGGAAAACTTTTCGACGTTTTGGTGTTTTTTCTCTTTTACGGATGGATAAAAAAGGTATTTTTCCTCACGAACATACCTTAAGTGCTCCGAAAAAAGATCGTAAAGCAATAATTGAATCAACTAAGGCTAACTTAGGTCCGATATTCGTTATCGCTACTAAAGAGCTGAATAAATTAAAGAAAGTCTATAATAACTGTCGTCAGCAAAAGCCTCTCTTTAAGTGTCAAGATAGCTTCACCGGTTTGAATAAGGTTTGGAAGATTTCCGATAAGCGGCAGGTTGCCAGTATTTGTCAGGATATTTCTAATTCAAAAATAGTTATCGCTGACGGACATCATCGTTTTGAAACTTCTTTTAATTATTTTAAAAATAATAAAGATAAATTTAAAGATTTAAATTATGTTTTGGCTTATATTACTCCGCCGCAAGAGGGATTAGTAATTCTGCCTACTCATCGGGTTTTAGCTGCTAATAAATCAACAGCATTGATTCCTGATAAATTAAAGAAATATTTTCGTATTGAGAAAATTTCAAAATCAGGGTTGGATAAAAAGTTGAAGTCCCGAGGGCCTTTTTGCCTGGGCCTATATCATCAGGATAAATTTTTATTTTTAGAGTTGAAAGATGAGCGACTTTTAGATAGAATACCCAATAAACTTTTTCGGCAGTTAGATACTTATATTTTTCATAAATTGATATTGCCGATGTTTAAGTTAGACGGCGCAATTGAATATACCCATAGTCTTGCTGAGGCTAAAAAAATGGCCGGTAAAACAAAAATCGGTTTTCTTTTACGGGCAGTACCTTTAGAAACTGTGTTAAAAATATCACGAAAAGGTTTTAAGTTTCCCCAAAAATCAACATATTTCTATCCGAAAATTTTATCGGGTTTGCTGATAAGGAGGTTTGGAGTTTGAGAATATTTAAGAAGACTTTTGGTGGCCCGAAGAAACAGAAGAAAAACATTCCTGACGGCTTGTGGAGCAAATGTCCGAGCTGTTCGCATCTTGTTTTCAATAAACTATTAGAGGAAAATTCAAAGGTTTGTCCAAAATGCAGCCATCATTTTTTGCTTACTTGCTGGGAACGAATAGCCTTGATGACCGATAAGGATAGTTTTAATGAGATATCAGCTGGGTTAACCTCACGTGATCCGCTTGAATTCGCCGGCCCTAAGACTTATCGTACTAAACTAGAGGAAGCAACTAAAGCAACTGGATTAAAGGAAGCGGCTGTAGTCGGTGAGGCTAAAATAGAGGATAAACCAATTGCTTTGGGTGTCACTGATTCTCGTTTCATTATGGGCTCAATGGGTTCGGTGGTTGGTGAAAAAATAACCCGGATAGCCGAACTTGCTTTAGCTAAACATATTCCTTTAATAATTGTTTCTGGTTCTGGTGGCGGAGCAAGGATGTATGAGGGCATGCTTAGCCTTATGCAGATGGCAAAAACTAGCGGTGCCTTGGCGAGGCTTAAAGAGGAAAATATTCCCTTTATTTCAATTCTTACTAATCCGACTATGGCCGGAGTTATGGCTTCTTTTGCCGGTTTAGGCGATGTAACTATTGCTGAGCCCGGTGCTTTAATCGGGTTTACTGGTCCGCGAGTAATTAAACAAACGATAAAACAGGATTTACCTAAGGGGTTTCAGACTTCAGAGTTCAACTTAAAGCACGGAATGATCGATATGGTCGTGCCAAGGAAAGAGCTGAAAGCAATTTTAGCTAAATTGCTTTATTATTTATCTTGACATAAATCCCTTTAAAACTTACAATTTTAACTTATGGCTGAAGTAGTTTTAAAAAATATCACTAAATCTTACGCTAGCGGAGCTGACGCGGTTAAAGATATAAACCTTAAAGTAGAGGATAAGGAGTTTGTAGTTTTAGTTGGTCCCTCTGGTTGCGGTAAATCGACTACTTTGAGGATGATTGCCGGCCTTGAGCAGCCAACCAAAGGCGAAATTTATGTCGCTGATAAATTAGTAAATGAAGTTCCGGCAAAGGATAGGGATATTGCCATGGTTTTTCAAAACTATGCTCTTTATCCTCATATGAACGTTTACAATAATATGGCTTTTGCTCTGAAGTTACGTAACTATTCTCGTGAAGATATAGATACTCGGGTTAAAGATGCTGCTGAGATTTTGGGAATAAGTGCCTTAGTTGATAGAAGACCGCGACAAATTTCCGGTGGTGAACGCCAGAGAGTTGCCGTCGGAAGAGCAATCGTCCGGAAACCTCAAGTATTCCTTTTTGATGAACCCTTGAGTAATCTTGATGCTAAGATGCGGGTTCAGATGCGAACTGAGATTCATAAGCTTCATTTAAAAATTCAGACCACAATGATTTATGTAACTCACGATCAAACTGAGGCTATGACTTTAGGAGATCGAATTGCAGTAATGAAGGATGGTGAGATTTTACAATTTGATACACCGCTGAATGTTTATGATAATCCAGTCAGTAAGTTTGTTGCCGGATTTATTGGTTCACCGCCAATGAACTTTATGAATGGTAAAATGGTTAAAGATGATTCTGGTCTTTATTTTGACGAAGGAAGTTTTCGGGTCAGAGCTTTAGATGAGATGTATGAAAAGCTAAATGCTTATGCCGGAAAAGACATTATTTTTGGAATACGTCCAGAAAATATTTACGATAAACTTTTTGCTTCTTATGCAACTGCCGATAATACCCTAAGTGTCCTTTGTGAGGTTATGGAAACTATGGGTTCGCAAAACCATCTTCATTTCTCTACCGGAAAACACACCCTGATAGCTGTAGTTGAAGCCTCTAATAAACCTTCTATCGGAAGTATGGTTGAAGTAGTTTTCGATATGAGGAAAGTCCATTTTTTTGATCCTTCAAACGAACGTATCATTGTATAAGCGTAATATTCTTATAAGCTTACCGTTTCTATTAATAACTTCAGTCATTTTATCTCTCCATCCCAAAGGGGGACCTCTCTTTTTAATTCCAGCCGCAGTCAGCATTGTGATATTTATAGTTGTCTGCAAGATCCGAACTTTTATTATTTCTCAGCATCAAGGTGAATTTGAGAATTTTGATGAAAAAATAAATATTTTAAATAAAAGCATCGAAGAGAAAAATAAGATTTTGAACTCGTTTCCTAAAAAAAGTGAGCGAGCTTCCTTCCTTTTTGATATTTCTAAGAGTTTAATTGAACTAATTGAACTGGAAGAAATTTTTAATTCATTAATTAAAATCCTGGAAAAACTTTTTCCCGAAGCCGACAGTATTTTGATTTTCAGTTTTGACAAGGAAGGCGGGGCCTTAGAGCTTAAGCACTCTCTGAAACGTAAATTTAATACGATAAAAGAGAAAAAAGGCAGTAGCTTGGATAACTGGGTATTACATCAAAATCGTTCGCTGTTGATTGAAGATATTACTAAAGATTTTCGTTTCGATGCATCTAAGCTTACGGCTTATTATGAGCGTCGAGCACATTCATTCGTTTTAAGTCCTTTGTCGGTTGGCCGCAGGTCATTGGGGTTGGTGCGGATTGAAAGCCAAAGGCCAGGGGAGTTTTCTTTAGACGATTCAAGGCTCCTGCGGAATGTTTGTGATTTGGGCGTAGTGGTTCTGGAGCGTTCAGTTCTTTTTAAAAAAATTAAGGAGTTAGCCACCAAGGATGCTTTAACCGGACTATTTGTGCGTAGTTATTTTTCAGAGTATTTTTCGAGAGAATTAAAACTTATTCAGCGCCAAAACGGTAGGCTAGGCCTGATTATGCTTGATATTGATGATTTCAAAAAAATAAACGATACTCATGGTCATGTAGTGGGTGATTTGGTTATAGTGAAATTAGCTGACATTTTGCAAAAGAGTCTCACTAAAAGATCCGGTATAGTTTCTCGGTTTGGTGGAGAAGAGTTTACATTGCTTTTGCTTGAAATCAGCCTTAAAGAGCTTGTTGCTTGCGCTGAGGAAATTCGTTATGCAGTCGCGGCAGCCAATTTAGCATTTCGCAGAAAGAAAATTCAGTTTACAGTTTCTTTAGGGGCGGCTCTTTATCCGGACAATGCTACAACGCCTACTGGATTAATTGAGGAGGCCGATCGAGCACTCTATAAGGCTAAACGGGAGGGTAAGAACAAGACGTGTTATTCTGGACAGTAATAGCTATTGGGGAAGTAATTTTTTTAATCGAGGCTATTGTTTTTTTAGTTTGGTTCCGTAGTCAGGCTAACAAGAAGCGAGAAAATCTGTCTAAACAGGTTGCAAGTTTAGAAGCATCCGAATTCCAAATAAGAACAAAACTTGATAACTTGGAATCTATTCTTGCTGAGCGTTTTCTTTTTTATGATATGACCCGCCGGCTCGCTCCTTTACTTGATAAAAAAGAGCTTTTTGCTAATTTTTTGCAAGAGTTAAGCTATCTTGGTCCGATTGAGACAATGGAATTGTCGACAGAAATAATGCCCGAGGAGTACTTGAGGTTTGAACTAGGCAAGGGGGTTAGGGAGGTATTGTATTTAAAGACAAGCTCAAAGAAGGTTGCTGAATATGCTTCTTACTTTGTAAAGATATTGCGTTTATGTCTTGAGCGTATTCGTCTTTATGATCGATTACAGCAGCTGTCTATTTACGATTCTTTAACTAAGATTTATAATCGTCGCCATTTCATGCAAAGATTTCAAGAGGAATTTGAACGGGCTAAAAAGTTTAAGCATAATTTGGCATTCCTAATGATTGATATTGATCATTTTAAAAAAGTTAATGATACCTATGGTCATTTAGTCGGTGACGTAATCTTAAGAGAGGTTGCTCGTTTGATTAAAAAGAGTACAAGAGGAATAGACTTAGTAGCTCGTTTTGGCGGAGAGGAGTTCTCGGTAGTTTTGCCGGAGACCGACAAAGGCGGCGCAATTATGCTGGCCGAGCGTATTAATCAACATATTAATCGAGCACCAATTAGTGCTTTTGACGAAAAAATTATAACAAAGGTAAGCGTTGGGGTTGCCTCTTACCCTGAGAATGCGGTTAATTCTGATATTCTTCTTGAAGTTGCTGATAAGGCTCTTTATAAGGCTAAAATTTCCGGTCGCAATCGGGTTTCTTGGTTTTAGATTAAAAACATCTCAGTTTATACTATTTAATATTATAAATAATTAAGATTGATATTTTCAGTAATTTGTAGATAATAAGATACTTAAGGAGTTAATTAATGAGCAAAGACTTAGAAAAATATTTGTTGGCGGCTATAGGTAAAGAAAAAGATAGCCTACCCAGCGACAATCCTTATCGGGATGTTGGCTTTGACGGGGAGAAACGACGCCTGGGTTGGATACTTCCGGCATCCTTCATAGAGATAGAGAAGTCCTTAAGGGCATTGGCGCCTATTCTAGAAAACAAAGAAACTTTTATTTTTGTTGGCATGGGTGGCTCAATAAATGGAATAAAACCCCTACTTTCTTTGTTTAAAAATAAACAGTTTTATACTTTCGACAATTTAGACCCTAAAGCAGCTTCAGAACTTATTTCAAAGGTAGCTGATTTTAACAAAACTTTAGTTGTTTCGATATCTAAATCAGGCACAACTAAGGAAACTCAGCTTTTAGCTAAAACCTTACAGGAGTTATTTTCTAAAAAATTAGGATCGGACCAATGGCAGAAGAACTTTCTTTGGTTGAGCGATAAGCCTTCTTTTGACAAGCTCAATGATTTAGGTTGGCAGGGTGTTGCCAAAACTCCTATTCAGTTTGATTCAGAAACTGATATTGGCGGCAGATTCTCTTCACCGCATACCTGTATTTTTTTCTTACCGCTATTTTTACTTTTAGGTCAAGATTTAGATAAACTGAAAAATGTCTATGATGATTTTGTTTCTTTGCAGGAAGCAACTAGGGCGGAGGCCTGTCGCAAGGTTGAACAATATCGAGATACCAAGGAAGCTTACTTTTCTCCTTTAATTGATGAGATTCTAGGTAAATCTTTTTCTTCTTGGATAGTTCAGCTTTTCCAGGAATCTTTAGGTTCAAAAAGCACCCAACTCGCAGTCAAGACTATAACTAACTTAAAAGATACAGATCAGTTTTGTTCTTTAAGCTTAGATTTAGAGATTAGCGATAAGGTAGTTGAGCTTATGGAGCAAATGTATTTTTTCCAAGTGTTTATTGCTTATTATTCAGCTTTAAAAGGAATAAACTTTGTTACTCAGGAATTTGTTGAAAAGTATAAACAAGAGATGGGTCGTTTAGAAGGAGCCAGTGGCGAAAACCAGTCGCCGCAAGTAGTAAATTTAGAAGATATTATTAAAGATTTACGGTCGAAGATAACCGAAAGGCAATGCTTTATTGAGGTGGTGCTTTATTTTTATCCTGATTCTGAGTTCATTGAGGCGACTAAGTCTAGATTGGAAAAAGAATTCCCGGACAAACAAGTTTTAGTTTTTGTTGGTAGCGATTGGAACCATCAATCCTATCAGGCTGCTTTCGGCGCTAAAGATACTTTTTATGTTTTACTTACCTTAGATCAATATGCTCAAAGGGCGTCAGTGGTGAGCGAGGCAACAAACGATCGTAACATAGGAGCCTTAAAGCTTATTGCTCAAGCGACCTACCTTACTTTGAAAGACAAGTCAATTTTTTCTGTTTTTAAATAGTTATTAAGGAGGATTTATGGATGAAATTATCAAGAAACTATGGGGTCGGGCAAAAAGTGATCCTAAGGTAATAGTTTTTCCGGAAAGCCAGGATGAACGAGTTATTGAGGCGGTTAAGCGCATTGAACAGGAAAAAATAGCCAAACCTTTACTACTTACTCCGGATAATCTTAAGCCAGAACATCAGGAAGAGTTTGCTAGTATTTTTTTTGAACGCAAGAAGGCAAAAGGGGTTACTTTTGAAGAGGCCCGAGAGCTCATGAATAATCCTTTATACTATGGGGCGATGATGACTCGCTATGGCAGCGCCGATGGTCTTGTTGCCGGAGCCGCATACACCACTTCCTCGGTTTTAAGAGCAGTCCTTGGCTGTTTGGAGATTGATAAGAGTGCGGGGGTGCTTTCTAGTGCTTTTATCATGATTGTTCCTAATTGTTCTTATGGTGAGAATGGTGTTTTTGTTTTTGCTGACTGTAGTGTGATACCTCAGCCGAGCAGCGGGCAGCTTGCAAATATTGCTATTTCCAGCGCTAGATTTACAAGTAAAGTACTTGGGGTTACACCTCGGGTTGCATTTTTAAGTTTTTCAACCAAAGGAAGCGCTAAGAATAAGTCAATTCAAAAGGTGAAAGAGGCGGTCGAAATTGCCAAATCTAAGAATAGTGGATTTTCAATTGATGGAGAGCTTCAGGCTGACAGTGCTTTAGTACCTGAAATTGCCGCCAGAAAGCTTAGTGAAAGTGAAGTTGCCGGAAGAGCTAATGTTTTAATTTTCCCCGATTTAGATTCCGGAAATATTTGCTATAAGCTGACCCAGCGTTTAGCCAATGCTAGAGCGATTGGCCCGATTATTTTAGGAACCGTGCAACCTTGTAGTGATTTATCGCGCGGCTGTGACGTTAATGATATCGTTGACTGTGCTGCAGTTACCGTAATAAGAGCTCAGGAAAAAAGCAAAACAGCTAAGAGATAAGAGAGTCGGTATGAAAATATTGGTCATAAATTGTGGTAGCTCATCAATAAAGTATAAGCTTTACACTAAAGGCAGCGATCGGCCGTTAGCTAAAGGTCTTATTGAAAAAATAGGTGAAAAAGGTTCAAGCGTAAAAAATCATAGCCAGGGGATTAAGAATCTTGTTTCGGATATTCTTGAGAGCAAAATTATTAGCAGTCTAGACGAGATTAAGGTAATTGGCCATAGGGTTGTTCACGGGGCAGAGACTTTTAGGCAGCCTCATTTGATTGATTCAAGAGTAATTAAAAAAATTAAGCAGTGCTCATCCTTGGCGCCGCTTCATAATCCGGCTAATCTAGCTGGAATTTTTGGCTGTCGGAAGTTATTTCCTCAGATACCACAGGTAGCAGTTTTTGATACTGCTTTTCATCAGAGTATATCCAAAATTGCCTATACGTATGCTATAAACAATAGTTATTATAAGAAACATAAGGTAAGAAAATATGGATTCCATGGAAGCTCGCACCAGTTTGTCGCTAATCAAGCAGCTAAGCTTCTTAAACGCCGATTATCCAAGTTAAAGTTAATTACTTGTCACTTAGGGAACGGTTGCAGTATAGCTGCTATTGATAAAGGTAAATGCGTAGATACTTCGATGGGTTTTACTCCCCTAGAGGGCTTAGTGATGGGAACTCGTTCCGGCGATATAGATGTAGCTGCTGTTTTTTATATTATGAAGAAGGAAAAGCTATCGGTCTCAGAAATGGATCGGATTTTAAATAAAGAAAGTGGGCTTCTAGGTGTTTCAGGGATAAGTAATGATTTTCGTTTGATTCAAAAGGCAATGGTTCGAGGTTCAAAGAGTGCTAAATTAGCTTATCAGGTTTTTGTTCATAGAATCAAAAAATATATCGGAGCTTATCTTTTTATTTTAGGCGGAGCCGACGCGATCTGTCTTACCGGAGGCATTGGTGAGAACTCTCAAAGAGTGATCGATGGTTTAAGAAGGGATGTTTCAAAGTTTTTAAGAAAGAAAACAGAAGTTTTAGTTATCCCTACTGATGAAGAGCTAATGATAGCGCACTTGGCTTTAGAAACCGTAAAGCCAAAATTAAAAAAGAGGAAGAAAAAATGATGAGGACAATGCTTAAATCAAAAGTTAGCTATGCAGTTTTAACTGATTTGCAGCTTTATTACAAAGGGAGTATAACTGTTGATCAGGCGATAATGGAAGCTGCCAATTTAAAGGAAGGCGAGCAGGTCGATGTCTTAAATGTGAACACCGGCGGACGTCTGCAGACTTATGTAATTAAGGGTGAAAAAAACAGCGGTACGATTTGTTTGAATGGGCCGGCGGCACGTTTGGGATTTAAAGGCGACAAAATTATAATTATTTCGTATGCGGCCTATTCTGAAGAAGAGTTAAAAGGCTTTAAATCACAGTACGTGGAGTTAGATGAGCAAAACAAAATTAAGAATACATACCTGGCCTGAGAAGATTTTACGCAAGAAGTGCAAAAAAATTAAGGTGGTTGACGATTCGATACGTTCCCAGCTTTCGGAGATGTTGACCTTAATGCGGGTGACTGATGGCTTTGGTTTAGCCGGAAATCAGGCGGGCTTAGACGCTTCTTTAATCGTGGTTGGGATTGAGGATAGCGTATTTAAGCTGGTTAATCCTAAAATTATAAAGCGGGAAGGGTCGATATCTTTCCCTGAGGGATGCTTAAGTTTTCCTGGCTTAGAGATGGAGGTTAAGAGGGATAATAAAATTTTGATTTCTGCCTTGAATGAGAACGGCAAGAAAGTCGAGATTGAAGTCGAAGGGGTGCTTTCAGTTATTTTTCAGCATGAAATTGACCATATCGAGGGAAAAGTTTTTATTGATCGAGTTTCTTTTTTGAAAAGATTGCAGATTGCTCCCAAGCTAGCAGCGATTACCAGGAGGACAAGAAATGTCTTGCGAAAACAAGAAAAAAAACACTGATTTTTGTAGTTGCAGTTATCCTGGTTGTCCGCGAAAAGGGGTTTGTTGTGAGTGTCTGCAGTATCATTTAGCTAATAATGAAATTCCCGGATGTCTTTTCCCGCCTGAGGCTGAAAAAACCTACAATCGTTCGAGAGACTATTTTATTTCTATTTGTAAGGATAAATAATAACAATGAACGATCCAAAAGATTTAATTATTGTGGGAGCCGGTATAGCCGGAGTAAGTGCAGCTATTTATGCTAAACGGTCTGGGCTCGATTTTTTAATTTTCGAGCCTCAAGCTGTTGGCGGACAACTTTTGCTTATGCAGGATATCGATAACTATGTCGGTATTGGCTTAGGTTTGAAAGGTGTCCAGATGGCTCAGACTTTAGTTAAGACTTTGGATGATTTAGAGATCGAGGTCATCAATGAACGAATAAGTAAAGCTGAATTCGAAAAGGATCAGGTTATTTTTCAATCAGAAGATGCTACTTATATTGCAAAAACAGCTATTATTGCAACTGGGGCTAGTTTTAAAAAATTAGGTTTGGCCAAAGAGGCTAAATTTACTGGCAAAGGTATATCTTATTGTGCGGTTTGTGATGGTTTCTTTTTTAAGGGAAAAGACGTAGCCGTGGTCGGCGGTGGTAATACAGCAGTTGAAGAGGCTTTGTATCTTTCGGACATTGCCAATAAAGTTACCCTTATTCATCGTCGCGATAAGTTAAGATCACTTGATTATTTACAGAAGCAGCTTTTGGCTAAAGATAATGTAGAGATTGCTTACAATAGTGTAGTGGTTGAGCCCAAGGGTAAGGAGCTATTAGAGGAAATCATTATTGAAGATAACCTAACTAAAGATAAGCGTACCATAGCTTTACAGGGGTTATTTGTTGCAATCGGCATTAATCCAGCAACTGAAATTTTTAAAGAGTTGGTAGCAAGAGACGATAAAGGTTTTATAATCACCGATCAGGAAATGAAGAGTTCTTGCGATTTAGTTTGGGCTTGTGGCGATTGCCGCAAGCGTCCCCTAAAGCAGCTGATAACGGCAGCCTCAGAAGGTGCTACAGCTGCCCTCAGCGCCTATAAGCACATTAAAGGTCATTATATAAGTTCCTAATGTCTAAGAAGAAGAATTTCTTTCTAATTTTTAAAGTTGTTGTAACTATAGCAATTCTCTTTGCTCTTTTTAAGCTAGTACCCTATCAGAAAATAATCGAAGTTTTCAAAGATTCAAATAAAATATATCTTTTTTATGCTGCACTTATTTTCTTTAGTTGTTATTTTATTGCTGCCTGTCGTTGGCGCTTTCTTCTTTCTTCTCTAGGCGTTGACATGTCTTTTAAAGAAGTTTTCTATGCTTTTTTCTCAGGTCTGTTTTTTAATTTATTTTTTCCGTCTTTTGTTGCCGGTGATGTATTTAGAAGCATGAGTATTTCCTATCGCCACGGCTCAGCAAAAAAAGTTGCCTCGTCGGTGCTGATGGATAGATTCAGTGGTGCGATAGCTTTGGTTTCAGTTTCGGCGATAGCCTATTTTTTCGGCAGAGATATTTTGAATGACCCTCAGATAATTGTAGCCATAGCTATTCTTTGTTTGATAATTGTGTTTTCGTCTTTAGTAATATTTAATCGGAAAGTCTTTTTATTTTTAACTAAGATTTTTAGAAAAAATGATGCGATTGAAGAGAAAATTATTTCTTTTCATGATCAGCTTTATTTTTTCAAAAATAACCCCAAGGTGCTTTTAAAAAGTTTGTATTTTTCGGTGCCGATGCAGATGCTAACTGCCATCAGTTTTTTTATTGCTTCTCGAGCATTTGGAGTAGAGGTGAGTATTGTTAATTTTTTAATTTTAGTTCCGATAATTATGGCAATAGCGATGATTCCAATTACGATTGCCGGAGCCGGCACCCGAGAGGCCTCAGCAGTTTACTTTTTTTCTCTAATCGGAATAGAAAAAAGCATTGGATTGGGAATATCTTTACTTAACCTCATTCTTATGATAGTTGTTGGAATCTTAGGGGGTATTTTTTATGTTAGTGTATATCATCGATGGCTACAATCTCACTCACCGAGTAAAAAGTCTTAAGAGTTCCAGTACTCCTCAGAAGGATCTCGTTCATTATATTGAAAAAAATCGTCTTACCGGAAGCAAAAACAACAAAGTAATAATTGTCTTTGATGGTGGCTTAGAAATAGATGTCAGACAACAATCAGGTTCTTTTAATGTTTTTGGTAGTGGTGAAGTTAGCGCTGACGATGTAATAAGAAGAAAGGTTTCGACAATAAGGACTAAAGGCGAAGTGGTGGTAGTAACTGATGATAGAGCTTTGAGGGATTCGGTTCGGGGGCCTAAAGTAAAACTCTGCCGAATAGCCGATTTTATTAAACTTAAGTCAAAAGATGTTCCAGAAGCTGATAAGGATATAAATTATACCTTGCAACATGAAATCACTGAGGAAATGAGAAAGATTTGGCTTGATGAATAATTTTTAAAGGCCATTTGACTAGTTGGTTAATTTACTATATAATTTCTATTGATGGATAAAAGAGCTCAAATAAAAAGTTTAGGTTTATTATCATTTTTTTTGTTTTTAAGTTTTAATTTATGCGCTCAAGATTTCCTTGATGAGCCGATATTTTCTCCGGTTGCCGATAAGGTCTCCCAATACCCCGCTTCTTCAATTCTTTATAAACAGTACTTAGAAAATGGTAATCATTATCTAGATCAAGGTCTCTATCGTGAAGCAAAAGAACTATTCTGGAAGGCGATACATCTGTATCCTCAAAATCCCGATGCTTATATAAATTTAGGAACTGCTCATATGCGTCAAGAGGATCTCGACAGCGCTTTGAGAATTTTAAAAGATGCAGAAGGGCTTGTTAGTCAGGATTATCAGCAGATCGAAATTCTTTTTTATAATTTAGGAAAGTGTAATTTTTTAAAAGAGGATTACCATCAGGCAATCTTTTACCTTGAGAAAGCTTTGGCTGAGTTTTCTGACTTTGCCCAAGCTAGATATTATTTAGGAGTTAGCTATTATCGATTGGGCCAGAATGAAAAGGCTTTCGTGAATATATTTATGGCTGCTGAGATGTTTGATAAAAATGGTGATCAGGCTACGAGCTTAGAGGTAAGACAATTTTTAAGAAATATTCAGGGTACTCAAAATATTGATCGAGTTTCTTTAGCCAAGAGTCTTTTTGGTGATGCTCAGGTAGCTTTAGCTAATCAAGAACTAAGTCGGGCCATTGTTTTAATGAAGGAGAGTATATTTTTAAATCCCAATGATGCTAATGTCTACTATGAGCTGGCACTTATTTACTCGCGAGAAAATGCCTTCCATAATGCAATTATTTATTTGAATAAGGCAATTGAAGTTGATCCTGGTTTTACTAAGGCTTACTTGGGCCTTAATCAAGCTTATCGCAAGGTAGAAAAATATGATTCAGCAGTTGAAATTCTCAAAGCAGCCGCAGACCTTGATAAGGAAAATCCTTTAATTTATTATAATATGGCTCTTGCTTCCATTGAGGGTCATGACTTTAATACCGCAAGAAGATATCTAACTGAAGCGGAATTGGGCGCTTTAGCTAACAAAGATGATCTTTTGCTTGAGAAGATAAACGTTGCCTATGGTTTGATTGAGCAATATAAGCAGGCAAAAACTAAGCCACCCTTCTTTCCTAAGAAAATCACGCGTAAACCGAGCGAGACTCTTTATCCTTATCATTCGCTACCAGGCAATTCTGGTAACTTTAGTGGTGGCTATTTTGTTGTCCAGCGTTCTACTGAGGATGAGCAAAAGAAGTCAAAAAGTCATCGGACAACCCTTGAATATTAAAATCTCGCCAGTTTCTTATTAAAATATTGAGTTGACAGATATGATTTTGTAGATAGAATTATTATAATTTATTTGGCCCCATCGTCTAGTCCGGCCTAGGACACATGGTTCTCAGCCATGAGACACCGGTTCGAATCCGGTTGGGGCTACTGTTTTTATTTCTCCCTATTGAATCCCCCCCTGTAGTGGTATAATTTAACTATGAGAAAAGGATTTACCCTAATCGAACTAATAGTGGTCATTGCAATTATTGCAATTTTAGCTGCCATTATTGCTCCTAATGCTTTTAAAGCTATTGAGAAGGCAAAGATTGCAAAAACTATAGCCGAATTAAGGGTTTTCAAAACTGCTGCACATTCTTTGTATTCTGATACTGGTCGATGGCCAGGCTCTGGCGGAATTGGACCTATTGCTCAGTGGGTTTATCTTGATAATGGATTAATTTGGCCGAGAACCCCTGCTGGTTTAAATAGCAGCTTGTTTGATAATGATGATGGAGTAGGAAATACAATTTCTGGTTGGGACGGACCGTATCTTGATCGCCGATCATCTAAATCCGCTTGGGGTGGAACTTATGCTATGTATAAACGTTACAATGGTTTTCCTCAAACTGGATCTAGTGCCGGCGATCTTACTCTTGTTATTACTAGCATTTGTTATGGGTCACTTAATTCAGTGCTATCTAACAGGAATTGCCCTTTGAGTGAAGAATTAGCGGAGATAATTAATGGTAAAATTGAAGGCGACAATGATTTACGTTTTGACCAATCAACCGCCGGAAATTTTAGAAAGTTCCTTTGGGCTAACTCGGGTGATACTTGGGAAGGTTTTTATCATTTCATGATTGGAGAAGACGTTTTATAGGGGGAGGCATCCCATGAAAAAATCATTCACTCTAATCGAACTTATAGTAGTCATCGCTATTATAGCTATCCTTGCCGCAATTATTGCCCCGAATGCTTTTCGGGCTATTGAGAAGGCGAAGGTGGCTCAGGTGGTATCAGATTTAAAGACATTTAAAACAGCTGCTGTAGGTTATTATGGGGATACTGGGCAGTGGCCACCAGATGGGGTTAGTTGGTTTACTGATGAAGAGCTGCAGTTTTTCATTACTGGAGTAGGGCAACCAGCAGGCTGGGATGGACCCTATTTAGAAAGTTGGCCAAATCCACCTTGGCATTGTGAATTTGTCTATGGTGCTGATACGGTTCATGAAAATTATGATTGGGACCACTGGGTGGGGTGGTCTTATTGGGGTGTAGTGCCTGCGAATACTGATACTTGCGGTGCAAGTATTTCATGCGTTCCTCAAAAGTCAGCGACAAAGATAGATGTTAGTTTAGATGACGGTAACCCTTCTTCGGGCAGGGTTCGTTGGGTCAGCTCATATGCCGGTGGTTTCATGAATGCAATTATCATCGAAGGAGGACAGTAAAGGCCTGATTTGCATTGATAAGAGAAATAACTACTATGAAAAAATCATTTACTCTCATTGAACTAATTGTAGTCATAGCTATCATTGCTATCCTTGCTGCAATCATTGCTCCCAATGCCTTTCGTGCCATTGAGAAAGCTAAAATTACAAAAACCATTGCTGATCTAAAAGCCATAAAAACTGCCATTGGGGCTATGTATGCTGATACTGGAAAATTTCCCAGCGGCTGTATTGCCTTTACCGTCAATGACCCTGAAGTTAATTTAGATACGGCACAGGCAGGGTTGGTATCCGAACCTCCGGTTGGAATTTTTACTGGCGCTACCGGCGGCACTTGTGAGTGGACCCAAGCTAATGTCAATTCTTGGGATGGTCCTTACCTTGAAAGCGGGCAAGTAAAGGATGTTTGGCATTCAGCATATCATTATGACCCTGATTATTATTATTGCATAAATGGATATTTAAGCCCAGCTGGAGACGGGCCAATAACTAATTGCGGTGACGCTCCGGTAGCTCAAACTTGTCTAGAGGTATGCGGCGGCGCCTTTAACTGTGGCTTTCCAGTAATACAATCATTTGGCCCTGACAAAAGCGGTTATGGTTGTGATGATATTATAGTAAAAATGACACTCAATTAGTGAAAAATAAATAGATAATTAACCACTTTTCCAATCCCAATCAACCCAAAACCGACTATTTCCTTTCCGTTTGACCACTTTTTACCAAGATGGTTGACAGTTTGGTTGACATCTTACGCTTAACTACTTGAGCCATAATAGTTTTAATAGGACGCATGGTTCTTAGTCATGAGACACCGGTTCGAACTCGCAATTATTTAGGTTTTTACCTCTCGAGTCCATGAGTACGCCGAAGGCGTACGAATGAATCCTTCCGCCTGCGGACTAAAGTCCTCGGCGGAATCCCGCCGAATCCGCCAAAGGCAGATGCAGGCGGGAGGTTGGGGCTATTTGTTTTCATTTTTTCTTCAGAATTTTAGTAAATCCCATACGAATTAGTTTTCTATCTTTAAGGATGAGGCCAGGCTATATTTTGAGGTGGCATAAGAGTCAGCTGATGATATAATATGCTTAGTTCTAGAAGCAGTACATAAAGGGAGTAAAAGATGAAAAAAGTAATCGTTGCGACAACAATACAAAACCCTACAGAAGCTATTGAAAAATTTGATAGTTTGAAGGAATGGACGCTTATTGTAGTAGGAGACTTAAAAACTCCAGAAAGTTATAAATTAGAAAATGGTATGTATTTCTCTCCCCAGGAGCAAGAAAAATATGATCAAGAGCTTTCTGATTTAATTGGCTGGAATACCCACGCGAGGAGAAATTTCGGCCATCTATTAGCAAAAGACATGGGTGCGGATGTTATTGCATGTGTGGATGATGACAATATTCCGTATAATACATGGGGAAAAGACATTTTTATAGGAAAAGTTGTAGAGGCTAATTACTATGAATCTGACCTCGAGGCTTTTGACCCTGTAGGCGCTACTAATCACCCTTACTTATGGCATAGAGGTTTTCCTATTCAGCTAATAAATAAAAGGGATTATAGTAAAAAAATAAAAAAGAAAATAAAAGTAGATATCCAAGCAGATTTTTGGAACGGTGATCCGGATATAGATGCTATATGCCGAATGATTTATAAATCGGAGGTTAGCTTCGAAGAACAGTATTTTCCTATAGCGTCTAACAAGCCGTCTCCTTTTAATTCGCAAAATACATTTATTGCGAAAGATGTCCTTCCATATTGTTTTTTTCTTCCACATATTACGCCACTTGGAAGACAGAGTGATATAGGGATCTCTTATCACTTAGCATCGCTGGGATATAATGTTATATATTGCAAGCCGTCTGTTTATCAGGCTAGAAACACACACAACTTAACTATAGATATGGAGGATGAGTTTAAGGGATATATGAGCAATATAGATATCGTAAGAGCTATAGGCAATGGAACGTATAAGAAAGAAGACTTCTGGCCTGAACAGACATGCGCAGCATATGAGGTTTATCAGAGGAGATTTAAGTGAAGAATAGCAACGATACAAAAATCAATAATTCACTTTCCGGCATACTTTGTTGTATAAATTTCAACGAAGTGCACTACGACAATATAGAATTTTTAAAAGATTTGTATAGCAATTTTGTTGATGTAGTTTTTTACGGGCCAGAGCGGAAGCAGGGGTTCGAAGTAAATCAATTATGCCACCATCGTGGCTATTTTAGTTATGCAGTGATATTAGACGCAATTAAAAAATTTCCAGATTACAATGGATATATATTTGTTAATGATGATTGTATCATGAATATATGGCAATTCATAAATAAAGACAAGACTAAAGTATGGTTGCAGCCGTTTCATTCTAAAGTTAATCGCCATGATTATAAAGAAAGCACATGGTTTTGGCTGAATGAGCCATGCGGTATCTCTGCTTATGGTAAAGCTTTCTTGCAAATCCCGCGTAGATACCGTGAAAGGCTTAAATCGTCATTTGGGTCTGAAGATGCTGTGATTTGTGGACCTGCTGATTGTTTTTATTTGCCCAAAAGACGGATAAATGATTTTGCTTCCTTGTTTGATATATATTTTTCCAACAGGGTGTTTACTGAAATAGCGGTGCCTACTGGCCTATACGCAATCGAAGATAAGGCACAAATTACAGTTTTCAAGGGTCATGACAGAGTGACATTTCCTTTGTCATTTATTCCTTATGACCTAAAAGCAAAAATATTCTACAGAGGAGAGTTGGACTTATACCATCCTTTAAAATTGTCTAATTCTAAAATGAGATCTATGGTTAAAAATATGTTTAATGTATATCTTTTTCAAAGAAATAAATTTTTTTCAAAAATTTTAAGATTATGCGATTTGCTACGTCCTTTTATTTGGTTTTGGGCATATATGTATATGATTCAGGGGAGATTTTTGAGAAAGATTCGTTATTGAAAAGTTATATGAGAAAGTAGAAGCAAACTGTTAACTTATAGTTTCGTGATATAATTTTAAGCAGAGGAGGTACCCTATGAAAAAATCATTCACCCTCATCGAACCAATAGTAGTCATTGCTATTATTGCAGCAATCATCGCCCCTAATGCGTTTAAAGCTATTGAAAAAGCAGAGGAAGTAAAATGTCCACTTGGTGGCAAGATAAGAATCTAGGAGGTAGGTGGTATTGGAAATTAATATTAATGGTGCTATTTGTTGGTATTGCTGTACGAATCATTATTAGCATATCAATAAGATAACAGGTGATTTAATTTTATAGTATTTTTTTATTATGAAGTTGTTGATAACGGCTGGTCTATTTTTAATCGGATTCACAACTAGTCATAAAAAATCCCGCCCTTTTACAGGCGGGATCTATAGAGTAGAAAGTTATTTCTTAGTTATTCTTTCAAAAGATAAAATCGGATATGATCCAGAATCTGTTTTTTTGAATCCTGGCTGATCTTTCGAAATTTCATGCCTATCAAATAAGGATAGTTGCGATCGTTAGTCTCGTTTCTCCTTACTACCTCGGCAGTAGCGATGATAGGTTCTTTTTTCTCAGGAACATATATGCTTAGGTCCATTCTCTCACCTATGTCTAACTTATAAGGGGTCATTAAGCATATCCCGTCTTCGGAAATATCCTCACTCAAGGCATTGTGCTCAAATAGGTATTTAACCGGACAGCGAAATACGTTTAATTTTGCTTTAAGTCTGAAGTGTTTTCTTTCATTAACTCTCATGGTTGCCTCCATGTTTTGGCCTTAATCCTTTTGGCCTCACCTTAACCATAACATATAAGTTGATGATTTTTAAGGGAAAGGAGAGCCTCTAGCTTGAAGCGTTTACAGGTAAATTTTGCCTGTAAAATAAGGGATAATTGCTAAATTTTGAGCTAACCTATTGAGATAAGAAATAATTTTTACCAGCGGTTTAATACCTTTTGCTGGTCTTGAAACTTTTTATTGAGGGATTCTGCGGTATTTTCACTACGTTTGAGTAATGTCTGATATTCTGAGGAACCGATGTTCTCAGCTGAAGGGTTGGCTTCGTCATTTTTGTTAAAAAAATCTTTCCTGAGATAGAGCTTATTCATGATAAGGAGGATGAGAGCGGAGATAATCGTGAAAGTTACAACAATGCTGATTAGGCTAGCAAAACCTTTTTTACCATACATAAGGATAAATTTTGGCTGCAGCAGGAGGCACTCCACCAACCACGGGAGAGGTAGTAAGCCTTTACCTGCCACAACCACTCCTGAATATATCCATTATAACTTAATAATTATAAAATTGAAAGCATAAGATAATAAAAAAAGAGAGGTTTCTACCTCTCTTTTTTGGAAAACCTCTCCCGTGGCTGGTGGATCCTCCTACTTCATTTATACAATGTTAAACGTTGAGTTTCAAGGGTTTGGGAGGTTAACTTTGGAAACGCTTCCAGGGGATAGGTTGTTTTAGTGAGAAGATTATCTTAGTTAAATTGTTGTTTTTGTTTTGATCTGGAGCGGAGTTTTTTGTATTGATATTTACTGAGCTTGCCTTGCTTGTAATAGCTTTTTAGGAATTGAGATTCTTCAGTATAAGGGCTTTTTTGAGACTTACATCCGAATAGAAATGTGAGGGTTAAGAAGAGTAAGATTAGGCGTACCATACTTGGCGGTTACCACCCAGGATCCATTATCTTGGTAAAGATTTTCTTCAGTTCTTTACCTCTTTCTGCATGAATGAGGTTATTCTTTACCCGTTGGCCCTTAGTTAGTCCTTTTAGGCGATAGTCATCATGTATACGGCTTGGTCCGCAACCAACTAAAATAACAGTTATAGAGATAAGCAAGATTACCTTTTCCATTGAGTTATTATACCATAAATGGGTTTATTTTCTAACTTGTTTTGATTTTTTAGGAGTTGTGGTATAATTTTAGCTTATGTTAGCAAAAAGGATCATTCCCTGTCTTGATATAAAGGATGGCCGAGTCGTAAAAGGGGTTAATTTTATTAACCTACGCGATGCTGGAGACCCGGTAGAGAATGCCCATATTTACGAGAAAGAGGGAGCTGATGAGTTGGTATTTTTGGACATTACCGCAAGTCCTGAGAAACGATCAACTACCGTAGAATTGGTTCGTCGGGTGGCTGAGGTTGTGTTTATGCCTTTTACCGTCGGTGGTGGGGTAAGAACTGTTAGCGATATCCGTAAACTTCTTTTAGCTGGAGCAGAAAAAGTATCTTTGAATACCGCGGCAGTTAAAAATCCTCAGATTATTAGTGATGCTAGTGGAGTTTTTGGGGGTCAATGTATTGTTGTGGCTATCGATGCAAAGCTAAATTCAAAAACTAATAAGTGGGAAGTCTATGTGAATGGTGGTCGGACTCCGACCGGTTTAGATGTTTTAAGGTGGGCGAAAAAGGTCGAAAGATTGGGAGCCGGTGAAATTCTTCTTACCAGCATGGATTTTGACGGGACTAAGGAAGGCTTTGATATAGTTTTAACTAAGGCAGTATCCGAAAGCGTGAATATCCCGGTGATTGCTTCTGGTGGCGCTGGTAGACTTAAAGATTTTTTTGAAGTTTTTGAAAAGACTAAGGCTACTGCTGGGCTGGCAGCTTCAATATTTCACTATAGAGAGATTGAAATCGGCGAAATTAAAAAATATTTGCAAAAAAAAGGGGTGACGGTGAGAGTATGATAAAAAAAGCTAGAGTAAAAAGCCGAAAAACCAAAAGCAAACGCTTGATAATTCCGAGTCTTAAATTTGATAAGAATGGGTTAATTCCGGCAATTGTTCAGGATAAAAAAAGCGGCGATGTTTTAATGGTTGCTTATATGAACAAGGAGTCTTTGAAAATTACCTTAAAAGAAAAAAGAACCTGTTTTTACTCTCGTTCACGAAAAGTCCTTTGGAGAAAGGGGGAGACTAGCGGGCATATTCAGAAAGTTAAAGGTGTTTATTATGATTGTGATAAAGACGCTCTTTTAATAAAAGTAGAGCAGCACGGCGTGGCTTGCCATACAGGTTCCTGGAGTTGTTTTTACCGAAAGATATAGGTTTATTTTTAGCGATAAATTATGAGGATAAGTCCAACTTTAAAGCAGTTTAAGAGATTCGCTAAGGAAAACAATCTTATTGTTTTTTCCGAGAAGTTTTCTACTGGTCGGCTGACGCCGCTATCGGTCTATCATAGTTTAGCTAGAAAAATTAAAGGCGAAAGCTTTCTTTTGGAATCAGTGGAAGGCCAGGGAAAGGTTTGTCGTTATTCATTTTTGGGTTTTGAGCCAATTTGTACCTTTAAAAGCAAAGGAAAAACAATATATATAACTAAAGGCAAAACCCGTAGCTTTAAAACTAAAAAAGACCCTTGTTATGAGCTTAAACGAATAATGAGCACTTTTAAAGTTGCCCCTAAGGAGAATTTACGTTTTTTTGGTGGGTTTGTTGGTTATCTTGGTTATGACTTAGTCCGTTTTTATGAGCCGATTGGGAAAAACTTGCCTGACTTGCTTAAAGATTATGATACTTATTTAATTCTTCCTAAATTTTTGATTATTTTTGATCACCTAAAGTCTCAGATAGAGATACTTTCTTTTGTGTCGATTAGCGCAAAAAATAATTTGGTTAAGGTTTATGAAAAGGAAAAGAAAGTTCTCCAGGATTTATACAAGAAAATAGCTAATTGTCGAGAGTTGCCAAAATTGGCAACCACAGCCTTAAAATTAAAACTTAAGTCTAATTTTAGACAGGAAAATTTTTTGAATGGAGTTAAAAAAGCAAAAGATTATATAAAATCGGGAGAGATAATCCAGACCGTTCTTTCACAAAGATTTTCGGTGCCTTTTAAGGGAGATACTTTTAGTGCTTATCGTCAGTTGAGAAAACTTAATCCGTCGCCTTATATGTTTTATTTAAATTTCGCTAAGGTGAAATTGTGCGGTTCATCGCCGGAGATGCTTTTGCGTTGCGAGAAGAAAACTCTTTTTACCCATCCGATTGCTGGTACTCGAAAAAGAGGTCGCAATCGCAATGAGGATGAGTGCCTTGAGAAATCGCTTTTGGCTGACCCTAAGGAAAAGGCCGAGCACATTATGTTGGTGGATTTGGCGCGAAATGATCTAGGTCGGGTAGCTCAAAGAGCAACAGTTGATGTTTCACGATTCATGCAGGTTGAGCGGTTTTCACATGTTATGCATATTGTTAGTGAAGTTCGGGCCAAGCTTAAAAAAGATGAAGATATTTTTTCATCTTTGATAAGTTGCTTTCCGGCCGGCACAGTGAGTGGAGCGCCAAAGGTTCGAGCGATGCAGATCATCAATGAACTTGAGCCTGATCGGCGAGGAATCTATGCTGGATGTGTAGGATATTTTTCCTTCACAAAAAGCCTAGATACCTGTATAATAATCCGCACTATTGTTTTTAAAGGCCAAAAAGCCTATATTCAGGCTGGGGCAGGGATTGTGGCTGATTCAGTACCAGCCAAAGAGTATAAGGAAATTGTTAATAAAGCTAAAGCTCAAATATTGGCACTTGAGCTTAGCGGATAGGAGGTAGGAGAAATATGCTTAGAATAAGATTACAGAGGCCAGGGAAATCAGTTAAAGGTAAGCGTCATTACAAAATAGTAGTTATTGAGCGAGGCAGGGCTCGTGATGCAGGCTTTAAGGCCGAACTCGGTTACTATAATCCGGCAGAGAAGCTACTTAAGGTGGATATCGATAAGTATGACGCTTGGTTTAAGAAAGGAGCTCAGCCTACAGAGACTGTGGCTTCACTGTATAAAAAATATAAGAAGATAGATAAAAAGTAATTTAGGAGGGTAAAATGCAAGCTAATGCTGGAATTGTTAATTTTATACCACTTTTAGTGATCTTTGGGATTTTTTACTTTTTGATCATTAAGCCGCAACAGAAAAAGCAAAAGGATCACCAAGAGATGGTTAAGAATTTGAAAAAGAATGATGAAATAATTACTGCCGGAGGAATTCACGGAACAATTGTTCAGGTGAAAGATAAAACTCTTGGTGTGCGGATTGATGAAAATGCTAAAGTAGAGATCGATAAGATAGCAGTTGCTCAAGTAAAAAAGGTGCGTTAATGATAAAAAAAGCAGACCTAAAATTAAGGCTAGCTCTAATCGTTGGTTTGGTGGTTTGGAGCTTTTTTTATGTTTTTCCTTTAGAGAAAAAGATAAATCTTGGTCTTGATTTAAAAGGTGGTATGTATGTTCTTTTGCGGGCCGATACCTCGGGTCTAGCTACTGATAAGAAGGCTAATGCAATAAGTGCGGCGGTTGAGAAGATCCGTAACCGAATTGATAGCTTCGGAGTCAAGGAGACTTCGATCCAGGTTCAAGGCTTAAACTCTATTTTAGTTCAGGTTCCCGGTTTAGTTAATCGTGAAATGGTAGACAAGTTAAAGCAGGTCGGGAAATTGGAGTTTAAAATAGTTGAAGATGATGAAGAAAAAGTTACCAGTGCTTTAGGCGGCGAAGTACCCGAAGGCTATGAATTAAAGAAATATGATGATACCCGTCTTTTGCTTAAGCAAGAGGCAGCCTTGGTTGGCTCTGATCTTTCTGAGAGTTTTGTTGGATTTGATTCTTATGGATTAGCTGAGGTACGTTTGAAGTTCACTTCAGAAGGTACTAAGGCTTTTGCTGAGGCGACTGAACAAAATGTTGGGGAGCGCTTGGCAATTGTTTTAGATGGAGTAGTCAAAAGTGCTCCGGTAATCCGTGAACCGATATTGAGCGGTGAAGCGCAGATTTCTGGAGATTTTTCGGTAGATGAAGCCCGATTAATTGTTTCGGTATTAAACTCTGGTGCGTTGCCTATTCCTTTAACCGTAGAGGAAGAAAGAAGCGTAGGTCCACTTCTTGGTTCTGATTCAATACGTAGAGGGGTATCTTCAATTCTTCTTGGGGCGCTTTTAGTAGTTGTTTTTGTAGTTATTTATTATCTTTTTGGCGGCTTTATAACTATTTTTTGTCTTGCTCTAGACTTGCTATTTATTCTCGGTGGTTTACATCTTTTTAAAGGAACTCTTACCCTTCCCGGTATCGCCGGCATGATTCTAACCTTAGGTATGGCCGTTGACGCCAATGTTTTAATTTTTGAAAGAATTCGTGAGGAGCTCAGCCTACATAAACCTTTGGGTTTGGCGGTTAAGAATGGTTTTAATAAAGCCAAGCGTACTATAGTTGATGCTAACATAACCACCTTGATCGCAGCCTTCTTTTTGTTTTATTATGGAACTGGACCGATAAAGGGTTTTGCTACTACACTTTCTTTAGGTATAGTTGCCAGTATCTTTACTTCTGTATTTGTCGGAAGAACAATTTTTTCAGTGCTTTTGGATAGACGTTTAAAAAAGTTTCCGATGCTTTCACTTATTGGCTCTCCGAAGATTAATTTTGTTAAATTAAGAGGTATTTGCAGTATCGCTTCTTTAATCGCTGTATTTTTAGGAATGTTTTATTTTTATTCTAATCAAGATAAGGTTTACGGTATCGATTTTGAGGGCGGGCAAGTTCTTGAGTACAAGATTACACCGCCTGCCGACACTGAAGATGTCCGCCAAATATTAAAAGGTAAGGGTTTTGTTGATTTAGTAATTCAGGAGTTTAGCGATATTCCGGGAGGAGTTATAATTAAGAGTAAGGATGATATCGGCTATGAGCTAGAGAAAACCTTAAAAGACAATTTTGATCAGGTTGATGAACTTAGAGTCACGACCATTGGTCCGACTGTTGGTAAGATTCTAAGGCAGAAGGCTTATCTGGCGATTTTGCTTTCTCTTTTAGGGATACTTGTTTATATAGCTTTTCGTTTCAAACACTTTGATTTTGCTTTAGCTGCGGTAATTGCTCTTTTCCACGATGTTTTTATAACTTTGGGTATACTTTGTTTTGTCGGCTTCAAGGTTGATCTTTTGGTTGTTACTGCTTTACTTACAATCGCCGGTTATTCGATAAACGATACGATTGTAATTTATGATCGAATACGTGAAATCGAACCACGCTTTAAGCGAAGCTCATTGGGCGAAGTTATTAATTTAGCCATAAATAGTACCTTGTCCCGAACGATAATCACATCGCTCACTACACTCATGGTGGTTGTGTCGATATATATACTCGGTGGAGAGGCGCTTAAAGGGTTTTCCTTTGCTCTTTTAATCGGAATCGTTGCCGGTACTTACTCTTCGGTTTATATTGCCTCCCCCTTAGTGCTTCTTTTTAGAAAGACTCGTGCTTGAAACATTCAAGATCTATCCTCACAAGCGAATTTCGCTTCAAGAAATAACTAAAAAACTACTTTCTTTGGGTTATCGACGTTTCGACCAGGTAGCTCAAGAAGGAGATTTTTCTATCCGTGGTGATACCTTAGAGATTTTTCCAGCTAATTTTAGCTACCCTTTAAGAGTTGAATGGGAATTCGAGACGATTAACAAAATTTTTTCTTTTGATAAGTCTTTTAATAAGAAAATTCTTGATTATGATTTTCTTTTTTTGATCCCTTGCCTAAAGAAGCGTAAACGCTACATTTCCGAAGATTCGCCAATTTCAGCGGTATTACAAATTAAAAAAGGTGATTACGTAGTTCATAGCCGTTATGGGATAGGTGTATTTTGCGGTTTAAATAAGTTAATTGTAAGGAATAAGGAAGATTATTATTTTGAGATTGAATACGAAAATAAAGATAAGCTTTATGTGTCTAGAGAAGAAGCTCACCTTATTCAGAAATATTCTAATTTTAACTTAAACCGGCCACGGCTCACCCGTCTTGGTAGCCGAGATTGGCCGCGCCTTAAAGAGAAGGTTGAAAAGGGTATCAAGCATTTTGCTGTATCAATTTTGCGCATGGAGGCTCAAAGAAAAATAATCGGCGGGTTTAAATATGCTGAGGATGATTCCTGGCAGAAAAAGTTTGAACAGGGTTTTCCTTATCGAGAGACGCTTGATCAAGCTAAAGCCACGATTGATACAAAGAATGATATGCAGCGGACTGGTTGTATGGATCGAATAATTTGTGGTGATGTCGGTTATGGTAAAACTGAAGTTGCAATGCGAGCAGCTTTTAAGGCGGCTAGTTGTGGTCGGCAGGTGGCTTTTTTAGTTCCGACTACAATTCTTGCGTATCAGCATTATATAAATTTAACAAAAAGATTGTCTGGTTTTCCTTTTTACGTTGAAATGCTTTCTCGGTTTCGTTCAGGCTCCGAGCAAAAAAATATTTTAACTAAATTAAAAGAGGGTAAGATCGATATTATTGTCGGTACTCATCGTCTTTTATCCGGCGATGTCGATTTTAAGGATTTGGGTCTTTTGATTATCGATGAGGAGCATAAGTTTGGGGTGACCCATAAGGACAAGATAAAAAAACTGAGAGTGCGTATAGATATTCTTAGTCTTACCGCAACACCAATACCACGTACTCTTTATATGAGTTTAGTCGGTTTAAAAAATATATCCTTAATAAAAACACCACCTAAACAGCGCTTGGCGATTAAAACTGAAATGATATCTTTTAATCCTGAACATTTAAAAGATATAATTGTTCGGGAGGCAAAGCGTGGTGGCCAGGTTTTTCTCATTCATAATCGTATCGAAACCATAGATCGCATCGAGAACGCTCTAAGAAAGGTTTTACCTAAAGAGTTAAGGATGGAGGTTATTCATGGAAGGCTTCCTACTAAAGAAATAGAGGAAGTGATGCTTGAATTTATTAATCAAAAGATAGATTGTTTGCTGTCGACGGCAATCGTTGAATCGGGGATAGATATTCCTACGGCCAATACAATTATTATCAACGATGCTTATAGATTTGGTTTGGCTGATTTGCATCAGCTGCGGGGTAGAGTTGGCAGGCATAATGTTCAAGCTTATTGTTATTTGGTTATTCCGCCTAAACATAGTGTATCTTCTGATGCGATTAAACGTCTTAAGATGATTGAGGAATTTTCTCATCTTGGAGCTGGTTTTGAGATAGCAATGCGAGATTTGGAGCTTCGAGGTGCCGGAAATATTTTAGGTCGCCAGCAGCACGGATTTATTTGGATGGTTGGTTTTGACCTATATTGTCGAATGCTTAAAAAAGAGATTGAATATTTAAAAGAAGCGTTTAAGATAGGTATGAGTTAGATAATTCGATCTAACATTTTTTAATCCCTCGCAGAAATCCCCGGGCTTTAGCCCGAGGGATGAATGCTCTTTTAGGATTTCTGCTCGGGAGGAAGCCTTGGCCTTTAGGCCGGGGAGGCTTCACTGCAACTTGAATCTTGAAAAGATTCGTTAGTTGAATTATGAAAAAATGTTGATCTCATTAAAGGAGGATGATAGTGTTTAGAAAAACTAATAAGAAGTATTTAATTCTTGGGTTGGTTATTGGTTCTGTTTGTTTATTTGGCTTAACTTTAAGAGTAAACGCTGAGGCGGTAGCTAAGATAATCGCTAAGGTCAATAAGCAAGTAATAACCTCTCGAGATTTGGATGAGTATTGCAAGGTTTTGCAGTTTAAATTAAGTGATTCTCGGGATAATATTCCTTCCGAAGATGTTGAGTTTCGGAAAATAGCTCTTAGTAGGTTAATTGAAGATAAGCTTATTCTTGATGAGGCAAAAAGAATAAAGATGGAAATCCCTCGGGCTTTGGTTGAGGATCGTCTTAATGAGATTATTAAATCTCATCCTTCGCGTGAGGTTTTTGAGGAATCTTTAGAAGAACGAGGACTTACAGTTACCAAATTAAAGGAAAAAATAAGAGAGCAGTACTTAATGCGTGAACTTATACAGATGCAGGTAAAGTCTTCAATTGCTATATCGCCACAAGAGTTAAATAGTTATTACTCTGAGAATAAGAGCCAAATGCTTTCTCCGGCAGGATACATTTTTTATATCGCTACCTCTAAAGATGAGGGTAGTCTTAATCAGATAGTTGATAAAATTAAAACTGAGGGCATAGCTAAGGCTCTCGGTGACTATCAGGATGAGTTGATAAGGATGGAGTCGGCTGAAGATGAGTTGAAACCTCAGATAGTCGGCATTCTTGAGAAACTTAAAGGTGGTCAAAGTGAAGTGGCTAAAATGGAAGAGACTTATTATTTAGTTTACATGGAGAGCAAAATAGACCCTAGAGAGCTTACTCTTTCTGAGGCCCAAGAGGCAATTCGTGGTTATCTTTGGGATCAGAAATTCAAACAAAAATTTAGTGAGTGGGTTAAAGAGTTGAAAGAGATGTCGGTAATAAAAATTTATAATGAGTAAAAAGAGAGTCGTAATTGCCTCCGGAGATCCAGCTGGTTGTGGGCCGCTAATTACCTTAAAGGCTATTGAGCAGCTCAAAAACAAGGATATTGATTTTTTTGTTACTGGTGATAATAAAATTTTCGAGCAGTTTCCGGTATATAAAAGGGTAAAAAAACGTATTAATTTTATTGATCTTAATACTCCCGGAATCAAAAAACTAAAAAAAGGAAAACCGTCAATTTCATCTGGACGAGCCGCCTTAAGCTATCTTAATGAGGCCTTAGAGCTAGTTGATAGCAAGGATATTAGGCGGTTAGTTACCGCCCCCTTATCTAAAGAAGCCGTACAGTTAATCTATAGGCAGTTTAGTGGTCATACTGAGTACTTAAAGAATTATTTTAGGGTCCCACAGATTGAGATGATGATGGTTTCAGCTCAGCTAAAGATAGTTCTCCTAACTCGGCACATTGATTTAAGTAAGGTGAATTCTTTATTGAGACCAGAAGAGATTAAAAAAACTCTCAGCTTAGTCTATTCTTCACTTCAAGGTCAGTTTAAACTAAAAAAACCAAACATAGCCTTTGCTTCTTTTAACCCTCATGCCGGAGTTGATACTTTTTTCGGAAAGGAGGAAAAGAAGATAGCTTTCGGTATTGCTAAATTTAGAAAGAAGATTTCCGGCCCATACCCGTCGGATACTTTATTTACTAAAGATAGTCTAAATAAATATGATTGTATTGTTTGTGTTTACCATGATCAGGCAATGATTCCTTTTAAGTTGCTAGCGATGAGGGAGGGGGTAAATCTTACTTTGGGTTTACCGATCGTGAGAACCTCTCCGGCTCACGGCGTAGCTTATGATCTTACAAAACAGAAAAAAACTCCATTTCATTCCTCAATGTTTGAAGCTATCAAATTAGCTTTAAAACTCACCCCATGAAACAAAAGCGTTCTTTAAGCCAGGTATTCTTAAACGATAAGAAGTGTATTGAGAAAATGGTAAGCGTTTTAGATATCGATGGTAAAACTGTTTTTGAGATTGGCCCTGGTTCAGGGTGCATTAGCGAGCATCTTGCTCAAAGGGCTAAAAAATTTATCTGTGTAGAGATCGATCCCCGTTTTTATAAAGTTCTAAGCGATAAATTTGCTCAAAAGTTAAATACCGAAGTCGTTGCGGCAGATGTACTTAAGTTTCCACTTTCTAAGGTAGGCGGAAAAATAGTTGTTTTTGGTAATGTTCCTTATCAGATAAGTTCAGATATAATTGAATACCTTATAAGCTATCGTAGTCAAATCAAGCAAGCTTACCTTACTTTCCAGAAGGAGTTTGTTCAGAAACTTCTCGCTAAACCTTCTTCAAGCTTTTACGGTATTCTTAGCTGTCGCATCCAGTATTATGCGAAAATCAAGAAAATATTTGATATATCGGCTGAGAGTTTTTGCCCTAAGCCGAAGGTAGACTCTTCTTTTATTAGGTTAGAGTTTTATAAGAAACCTCTCTATAAAGCTAAAGATGAAAAGTTTCTTTTTGATCTTATTACCAAGGCTTTCTCCCAACGCCGCAAAAAGATTATTAACTCTTTAGCGATAGACGAACCAGAGAAGGTTCTTCTAAGCCTTAAGATAAACCCAAATCTAAGGGCTGAAGATTTATCTTTGAAAGAATATGTAGCTATAGCCAATAACTTTAGTATTTTGAGTCAGAAATAGTTTGAAAATCGTAGTTAGGGGTGCTAAAATAAATATCAATTAAGGGAGGGTATATGCGTAAAGGTTTTACTCTAATTGAACTAATTGTAGTCATCGCGATTATCGCTATTTTAGCTGCTATCATCGCCCCTAATGCTTTCAAAGCAATTGAAAAAGCCAGAAATGCTAAGACAATAGCTGATTTGAAAGCCATAAAGACTGCGATAACCGCTTTGTATGCTGATACAGGGAGGTTCACTCGTGGTTGTGCTGCTTTTGTAACTACTGAGCTTGAGATGAGGTTAAATGATGAGGGTGTAGGTTTGCTAGATAAGCCTGTAGCGAGAGTGTGGCATGCTGGTGGTTCTGGTGATGCGCCTTGCGAATGGACTGCAAGTAATGTGGAGGCTTGGGACGGACCTTATGTTGAGGGTGGTAACCTTATTGATGTTTGGCAAGAGGCTTATATCTATGATGGTGATTATACAGTTTGTACGATTAACTGTGCTGGTGGTTGTGTGTTTAATATTTATACTGAGTGTGCTTCAGCTGATCCAGCACGATTGTTATGTGAAGATGAATGTGGCCCAGCTGGACCCTGTAAGCCCCCAGTTTTGGGTTCGTTTGGTCCAGACGGTGAGTGGTACACTTGTGATGATATAGTAGTGAAGCTTAGCAACTAAAATGAAGAATCAAACTCTAGCCCATCATCGGCCCCAGTGGAAAACCCATATCGGATTTCTTTTGGCTGCTGTAGGCTCAGCCATTGGCTTAGGTAATATTTGGCGTTTTTCTTACCTTTGTTATAAGAATGGTGGAGGAGCCTTCCTAATACCTTATTTAATTGCATTATTGATTGTCGGTATTCCTTTGATGGTTTTGGAAATCGGCCTTGGTCATAAGATGCGTGGTTCAGCCCCGGCCTCATTCGCTAGTGTTTCTAAAAAATGGGAGTGGCTTGGTTGGTGGCAGGTAATTTTTGTAATGTTTGGCATCGTTCTTTATTATTCAGTTGTCATATCTTGGTGTTTAAGTTTTCTATTTTTTTCCTTTAAACTAAACTGGGCACCTGACCCGAATGTTTTCTTTTTTAAAAAGTTCCTAATGGTTAGTAGTGGCCCTTTTGATATCGGCCAGCTACGCACACCGATTGTATTTTCTTTACTTTTGGTCTGGTTTTTTAGTTGGCTTATTTTGTTTCGCGGGGTACAAAAGGGCTTAGAGCGGGCCAATAAGATATTTATGCCCCTTTTATTTTTTTTAACAGCAATTATTGTTTTTTGGGGTTTGCACCTGCCGGGAGCAAGGGCCGGGGTGATGGTTTATCTTACTCCTGATTTTAGTAGACTTAGCGATGTAAAAGTTTGGATGGATGCTTTTAGCCAGATATTTTTTACTTTGAGTTTAGGTTTCGGGATTATGATTGCGTATGCATCATATCTTCCTAAGAAGAGTGAAATTGTCAGAGACGCTTTAATTATTAGTGGCGTAAACTCTTTATTTTCTTTGTTTGCCGGGTTTGGTGTATTTGCAGTTTTGGGTTATATGGCTCATACTACCGGTCAGCCAATTAGCGAGGTAGTATCTGAGTCAATTGGCTTGGCCTTTGTAGCCTTCCCTAAGGCGATAAGCCTTTTGCCGTACCTTGCTAAGTTTTTTGGAATTGTCTTCTTTGGAAGTTTAGTTATTGCCGGATTGTCATCCTCAATTTCGATAGTCGAAGCTTTTACCTCAGGCTTAGTCGATAAGTTTCATTACTCACGTAAAAGTGTTGTCTCAGCTTTGTCAATATTGGGATTTTTAGGGGGTGTAGTTTTCGCAACCCAAGGTGGGCTTTATTGGTTAGATATTGTAGATCATTTCCTTACTCAGTATGGATTAGTGGCTGCGGCAATCTTTGAGTGTATATTACTTGGTTGGATTTATAAATCAAACAAGCTGAGGGGACACATAAACCATTATAGTAGTTGGCGTTTGCGCGGTTGGTGGGATATTTGTGTAAAATTTGTGATACCGTTAATTTTGCTTATAATTTTTGTTTCAGCTTTGGTCGAAGAGTTTAGTACGCCCTATGGAGGATATTCTCGTCTAGCAATCGTTTTAATTGGCAGAGATTGGCTTATCTACACTTTATTCTTCGCAATTATCGTCGCCTCACATCACTGGAAAACAGAACCCAGTGAAAGAAACCTTTAAAGATAAAATTTTTAAAAAGATGAGAAAAAATAATCTTTTCATCGTCGGGATCATTCTTGTTATTTTTCTTTTCTTGGCTTTATTTTTTGGCTTTAAATTATCTCAAAAACAAAAGTTATTTTATGAGATAAGAGAGGCGATAGCTCAAGAGGCAGAAAAATCAAGCATTAACTATTCATTGTTTATTAAGGATTTAGCTTTTCCTAGGGTTAATTTAAGCTATCGAGTTAGCGAAAGTATTCCAGCGGCAAGTCTACTAAAAGTGCCAATTTTAGCTGTAGCTTTTCGGGCCACAGCTGAAGGAAAGGTGACTCTCGATCAGACAGTTGTAATTGAAAAAAAAGATATTACCGGCGGTTCGGGAAAATTAAAGGCAATGAGCTTGCCATATAGTTTGACTTTTGTTGAATTGCTTGAATTTATGATTAGCATAAGCGACAACACTGCTACTAATAAGGTGATTAATCTTTTGGGTGCTGATTATATCAACACAATTTTTAAGGAGCTAAATTTAACTAGCACAAGCTTAAGTCGAAAGATGATGGATTTTTCAAGGCGATCTCAGGGTGTTGAAAATTATACCAGCGCTGCCGATATCGGACTTATTTTAGAGAAGATTTATGATCGAAAATTAGTCAATAGGGAGTTTTCTGATATAGCGATGGATCTTTTAAAAAATCAGAAGGTTAACGATCGCATCCCGCGCTATTTACCAGACGAGGCTATTGTTGCTCATAAGACTGGGCTAGAACGGGGAGTTGTCCATGATGCTGGTATTGTTTTCTCTCCGGCCGGGGATTACATAATATGTGTATTGGTTGAAGGCGAGAAAGATTATCGCAAGGCTAAGAAATTCATTGCTCAAAGTTCACTACTGGCGTATAATTTATATAGTAAAAATAAGAATAAAAAATAGTTAATTTTATTGGGGCAAAGAAATGGAAATTATTTCGGCTGTCTTACCAGTTATAATAATTATTGTAATATTTTTCTTGGTTGTTCGAATAGCGACCGCGGTTTTAAAGCTTACTGGGATGGATGAAAAAACTGCTCGCTTTCAGGCGATTTCGGCTTTTACTGGAACTGGATTTACTACTAAGGAGGCTGAAACGATTTTAGAAGACCAGATGCGCAGAAAGACTATTTCAGTTCTTATGATTCTTGGTAAGGTTGGAATCGTATCGGTTATTGCCGGTTTATTTTTTTCCTTCGGTAAAGGTGATGTTGTTACTGATGTTTGGAAGGCGATAATACTTCTCATATTTATTTTTATTCTTTATAAGCTAACTAGCTTAAAGTCTTTTAGCCGGGCCTTAAATAAGTTTATTGAAAAAAGAATTGTGGCCCGGGGGATTACCCAGCAAAAGACTTTAGAAGAATTATTTCATCTTCCTAAGGGTTATGGTTTGGCTCAGCTTACCGTGGTTGAGGGCAGCAAGGAAAATGGCCTCAGTTTAGCTGAAGCCGGGTTCATTAAGAAAGATATTTTAGTTTTGTCTATCGAGAGAAAAAATAGGCTTATTTCCTTTCCTCATGCTCAGGATTTAATTAAAGAAGGGGATCGGCTTCTTTGTTATGGGTTAATAAAGAATATAAAGGTCTATGCGGCTTAAATTTTGCTACATTTTTAAAGGAGGTCAATGGTATGGTTGTTTCTAACTATTTAAAAGAGCAATATTGTTTAATCGGGTTAGTGTCTCAGGATAAAAAAAGCGTAATTACTGAAATAGCTGACAAGCTAGCGGCAAGTGGCAAGCTCATTGATAAAGAAAAATTCGTCAATGATGTTGTTGAAAGAGAAGAGCTTGGTTCTACTGGCATTGGCAAAAAGGTTGCTATTCCTCATGCTCGTACCAGTTCGGTTAAAGGCTTTATCATTGGTTTTGGAAAGTCTGAAGCGGGAATTGATTTTTCAGCTTTAGATGGAGACAAAGTCAATTTGGTTTTTCTGATGGGGGCAGATCCGAGTGAATTAAATCTTTATTTGAGAATTTTAGCTGAGCTTTCTAAATTGTTGATGAATAATTCTTTTCGCGAAGAACTTATTTTAGCCAAAAATCCGAAAGAAGTTATTGCAACGATTAAGAAATTCGAGAGAGTTTAAATTTAGCTAAGTTAGCTTAAAGAGATAGGGAGCTATTATGGAAATAAAAGTGTCCGAAATCGTTAAAAAAGATATTATAAAAGTTAAACGTTCAATGTCTCTGCGGAAACTTCTTAATCTATTTAAGGAGTTTCATACCCATCCTTTAATTCCGGTTGTCAATGACCAGGATGAGTTGATTGGTGTTGTTTACCCGGAGAATATGCTTGATCTTCTCAGGCCAGCCCAGGCAAAACTATTTCGAAATATCCCGTTTATGGAGATCGATGAAGACGTTTTTGACTTAGATCCGGTCCCGGCTATGGGCGATTTGTTGATTGTTGATGACATTATGGACACTAATGTTATATCAATAAAAGATCAGAGTCTTCTTAATGATGCTTATGCTGCTATGCGTCGGCATAAACGCGATCGCCTGCCAGTGGTTGATGCTCAAGGAAAAATCGTCGGCATCATAGGTGTTTTTGATATCATTTGGAGAATGTTTAAAGAAAAAGAAATTGTTTAAAAGATTTAAATATGGTCAACAATCCGATTCTAAGCCTAGCGATTGTTTTCATCCTAGGCTTTTTTGCTTCCCGTCTGGCTAAGAAGTTAAAAATACCTACCATTACTGCTTATGTTATTCTAGGTATATTGTTTTCGCCGAGTTTATTGAATCTGTTATCTAAGAACTTACTTGAGGCGTCAGGGTTTTTTTCTAATGTAGTTTTAGGGATGATTGCTTTTAGCTTGGGTGAAAGTTTCTCACTTGGAACTTTGAGACGGGTAGGTAGGGCGGTTACTGGAATTTCAATAAGCGCTTCAGTTGTCCCTTGGTTTTTAGTTACCTTGGCGGTAAGGTTTATTTTTAATCAGCCATTCTCGGTAGCTTTGATATTTGGAGCGATTGCTGCAGCTACTGCTCCGGCAGCTGTAGTAATGGTAACTCAGGAATATAAGAGTAAAGGAGATTTTACTGACACTCTTTTAGGGGTTGTGGCCATAGATGATGCTTGGGCTTTAATGATTTTTGGATTTTCATTAGCCTTAGCTAAAACTTCTTTAAACGGCAATGGTTCAGCTTTGCATGTAATTAAAGATGTCGGTTGGGCATCTTTAGAAATAGCCGGATCTTTAGGGGTGGGGGCTTTAGTTGCGGTAATTTTTGGTGCGCTTTCTAAGTTTGTCAATACGATGAAAGACCGATTGATCTATACTTTAGGTTTTCTATTTTTTGCAATCGGGGTCTCAATGTTTTTTCATCTGTCGGTTCTTTTGTCTTGTATATTCTTTGGGGCGATGTTGACGAATACTAACCGGATTAGTTTTGAATTTTTTAATTCCTTACGCGAGATAGATTCACCGTTGTATTTAATATTTTTTGTTTTAGCCGGTGCCAGTTTAAAAATCAGTGTTTTAGGCACGGCGATATCTTTAACCATTGGTTACATTGTTTTTAGGTCTTTAGGTAAAATTATCGGTGCCTTTTTGGGGGCGAAGATTATCGATACTTCTTTAATTATAAAAAAGTATATGGGGATAGCTTTAATACCTCAGGCCGGAGTAGCTTTGGCTTGTGCCCTTGTGGCTAAAGATGCTATTGGTGGTAGTTGGGGCGATAAAATTCTTACGATAACTATTGCTAGTACAGTTATTTTTGAACTTATTGGTCCTTGGGCGACAAAATTTGCTTTAGTTAGGTCTGGAGAAATACAGGAGCAAGAAATATGAGTACGATTCTTAAAGATGATGTATTGGCTTTTGTTTTAGCCGGGGGTAGAGGCGAGCGGTTGTTTCCTCTAACCGAAGAAAGAACAAAACCATCGGTTCCTTTTGGTGGTAAGTATAGAATAATTGACTTTGCGTTAAGTAATCTAGTCAACTCTGGTGTTTATTCAATTTACGTTTTGGTGCAGTATAAGTCACAATCGCTGATTGAGCATATAAGAACTAGTTGGCGTAAACCAGGAGTTTTACCGAAACATTTTATAACTGTAGTTCCGCCGCAAATGCGTAAGGATGCCGTAAGTGAGTGGTATCGAGGGACAGCTGACGCCATTTATCACAATATTAATCTTATTTATGATTTTAAACCACGTCATGTTGTTATTTTGGGCGGTGATCATATTTATCGGATGAATATAAAGGCAATGCTTGATTATCATATTCGTAAAAAAGCTCAATGTACGGTTGCGGCAATTCCAATTCAGGCTAATCAAGCCTATGAGTTTGGCGTGGCCGACGTTGATAAAAATTTTCAGGTTAAAAAATTCAAAGAAAAACCGGCGCTTTCAAGCGATAAAGCGGTCTTTGCTTCAATGGGAAACTATATATTCAATACAGATCTTTTAATTGATTTTCTTAATGAAGGGGCGAGAAAAAATACTCTGCATGATTTTGGTCAAGATGCAATACCCTATCTAGCTAGAAAAAAACGCGGAGTTTATGCCTATGATTTTTCAAAAAATAAGATCCCATCCCTGGGCCGGCATGAAGCTTCTTATTATTGGAAAGATGTAGGTTCAGTTTATTCTTATTGGCAGGCGAATATGGATTTGTTAGGTCGGCATCCGGTTCTTGATCTTGATAACCGACAGTGGCCGATATATACTTCTAATTTTGACTGCCCACCGGCTTATACTATTGGTTCGACAATAGAAAACTCTTTACTTTGCGAAGGGGTTAAAGTTTATGGTTCAACGATTAGGAATTCGATTCTTGGGCGTTCAGTTAAAATAGATGATGGTTGTTTGATTGAAGATTCAATAGTCATGGATTTTACACATATTAAGAAGACATCTTCTATCAAGCGGTCAATTGTTGATCGTTTTAATACTATACCGGCTGGAACAAAGATTGGTTATGATTCTCGGGGAGATTCAAAAAAATACCATCTTGATTCTTCAGGTATCGTAGTTGTAAAGAGAGGGTCTCGCAACGTGTCTTATGTTGGTTTATAGGTGCTAGTTTTATGGATGTTTTCGAAGCAATAAAAACAAGGCGGAGTATTCGTAGTTATCAACAGGATCCGATTGAGGAAGAGAAACTACAAATTATTCTTGAGGCTGGTCGGTGGGCTCCTTCAGCTTCAAACCGACAAGAGTGGCGCTTTATTGTTGTTAGAGATAAAGCTAGGAGAGAAGCGCTTTCAGTGGCTGCCAAGAATCAGATTTTCGTAAAAGAAGCGCCGGTGGTTATAGCTTGCTGTGCTGAGACGGATGGTCACCTGATGACTTGTGGTCAAGCCTGTTATCCAATCGATATAGCCATTGCAATCGATCATATGACTTTGGCTGCGGTTGAACTAGGTTTAGGTACTTGCTGGGTAGGGGCTTTCTATCCTGATCAAGTGAGGGCTATCCTTAGCATTCCCGAAGATATAAAAATAGTTGAGCTGCTTACTTTGGGATATCCTAAAACAAGCCCTTTCGGTCCTCATGATCGTTTAGCGATTGATAAAATAGTTTTTTCTGAAAAATGGGGTAATTTTTATAGGCCCACCGAGCACTTTTAGTTCCATTTTACTTGCTTCAAAAAGCTTTATTTAGTCTCAATCTTTTACTTTTGATTGTAGGGTCCAAGTGGTATAATCGATAATAATTATAGGATTATTGTTTAAACAGAGGTAACTCTATGTTGCGGCGAGGGTTAGTTAAAAAAATTGAGCGTTTGATTGAGGAAAAGAAATACTCTGGTATAAAGAGTTTGCTTCCGCGTCACCCTGAGGATATCGCTGAGCTTATCAGTCAGTTTTCAATTCCTGCTCACAAACTTTTTGTCTTCCGTTTAGTTCCCTACAGTAAGGCTGTCGACGTTTTTGAGTATCTATCAACCGAAGAAGAAGAGGATATGCTTAAAACTTTAAGCAGTCAAGAAATTCGGGATATTCTTAATGAGATGTCTCCTGACGATAGAACTGAGTTATTTGAAGAGGTACCGGCAGAGTTGGCCAAGCGATTTATTAACTTATTGTCGCCTGAGGAGCGTAAAGTTGCCGTTGAGTTTCTTAATTATCCTTCGGAGTCAGTAGGCCGTCTAGTTACTCCGGATTTTGTACAGTTGTACGAAAGTATGACTGTAGCTGAAGCTCTTTCTCATATTCGCGAGGTAGGTATTGAAAAGGAAACTGTCTACCATTGTTATGTTTTAGATAATCAGAAGCGCTTAATTGGCATAGTTTCTTTAAAGAAGCTAGTGCTTTCAAATCCCGAGACTAGAATTTCTGAAATAATGTTTAATAAAGATGTAATTAAAGTAACCGCTTCAACCGATAAAGAAGTTGCGGCTAATATTTTTAAGCGTTACGATCTTTTAGTTCTTCCAGTTGTCGACCATAATGATAAGTTGCTAGGTATAGTTACCTTTGATGACTTGGTTGATGTTTTAGAAGAGGAGGCAACCGAAGACTTTGAAAGAATCGCAGCGGTCGTTCCAGTTGAAAAGCCTTATTTAGAGGCTAATTTCTTTGAGTTGCTTTGGAAGCGAAGTTTTTGGCTGATCGTGTTGGTAGTTCTCGAATCAACCTCAAGCCTAGTTATGAAGAATTATGGTGGAGTTATCCAACGTTGGATAGCCTTAAGTTTTTTTCTTCCGGTTCTTATTGCCACTGGTGGAAATGCCGGCATGCAGTCAGCAATGATGATTATTAGAGGCTTAACTATTGGTGATATCAAGGTTAAGGATTTTTTTAGGGTCGTTTTCAGGGAATCTCTGCTTGGTCTTTCAATCGGATTGATTCTTGCTTTAGTAGGTTTGGCTCGGGTTTTCATTCAAGAAGGAGGAGATTGGCTGTTAAGCATTTCAGTCGGAGTAGCCATGGGTATTACGGTTATGTTCGCGGCAGTTATCGGGGCATCGCTTCCGATTATTTTTAGAAAGTTAAAGCTCGATCCGGCCCTTATGAGTGGACCTTTAATTACAACTATCGTTGATGTTGTCGGAGTTTTTATTTATTTTGAAATAGCCCGCTTGATATTAGGATTATGACCAGAAAAGCAGCTGCTTGTTTTTTATTTTTAATCTGTTCGGTTTTGGTTGGTTGCGCAACAACTCATTACAAAGGTTCTCAGAGGTACGTTTCAATTTGCGATTACATTGAATTAGAGAGTTTTTGTAAAAAGCATAATTTTACTTATAGCTTCGATACTATTGATGATGTCATTCACTTAAACTCAAACGATAAAGAGATAAAGCTTCTTTTAAACTCACCAGTCGTGGTTAAGAATGGTTCTTTTTTTCAGCTTAAGAGTCCGCCTTTGTATCGTAACGGTAAGATTTTGCTTCCGCCTCAGCTCACAAAGCTTATTTCTAAAGGCCCGGCAGTTTCCTTTAAACCGACATTTCAGCTAAAGACAATTGTTATTGATCCTGGGCATGGCGGAAAAGATCCAGGAGCTATTTCTAGGAGTGGCATGCAAGAGAAAAAAATAAATCTTATCGTTGCTGACTATTTAAAACAAGAGCTTGAGAGGCAAGGTTTTAAGGTGGTTATGAGTCGTTCTCGCGACACATACCTTACCTTGGCTGAACGTACTGGGGTTGCTAAAAGTCACAATGCCGATCTTTTCGTAAGTATTCATGCTAATTCCAATCGGTCATCGAGTGTTAACGGTACTGAAATATACTATTTGTCGCCTTCTCGCTTGAACAGTCGAGAGAGAGCTTTGCGACTAGCTAAGTCAGAAAATTTTTACGGTAAGTCCTTGAGTCCGGATACTAAAACGATTCTTTGGGACCTTTTGATTGCCAAGAATTATGCTCTTTCAGTTGAGTTTTCTAATATTCTTCATTTTACTTTCAAAAATTTGGGATTTAAGGTTGCATCGCCCAAGCAGGCTTCGTTTTATGTATTGCGTTTTGCTTATGTTCCGTCAGTTTTAGTTGAGATTGGGTATTTGAGCAATAGCTATGAGGAAAAAGCTCTTAGGAAAAAGCATTATCAGAAACAGTTAGCTCAAGCTATAGCATTAGGGATAACCTCTTTGAATAAACGTTATTCTGAAAACCCAAAGAATTAACATGAATAAACGACCAATCGGTATTTTTGATTCGGGAGTTGGTGGGCTTACGGTTTTAAGAGAAATCGAACGCGCTTTGCCAGGTGAGAATTTAGTTTATTTTGGTGATACGGCCAGGGTTCCTTATGGCAATAAATCAAGATCAACAGTAATAAAGTTTAGTCGTCAGAGCGTTAAGTTTCTTTTGAGTAAAAAGGTTAAAGCGATAGTCGTTGCTTGTAATACCTCTTCGGCCTTGGCTTTGGATAATTTAAAGGTTAGCTTTAAAATACCGATTGTTGGGGTTATTGAAGCCGGGGTTAAGAAGGCAATCACGGCTTCAACTAATAATAAAATTGCGGTTATTGGAACAAAATCGACAATTGCCAGCAGAAGTTATGAAAAAGAGATCACTAAAAGAGATTCTCAGGTGAAAGTCTATTCTCAAAGTTGTCCTTTATTTGTTCCTTTGGCTGAAGAAGGCATATTAAGGGGTAAAATAGTAAACGATATAATAAAGATGTACTTAGGAAAGATTAAAGCAAAGAAAGTCGGGGTAGTAATTTTAGGTTGTACGCACTACCCGTTATTAAAAGCCGAAATTTCTAAATATTTAAAAGGCGTCACAGTGATTGATTCAGCTCGAGCAGTAGCTTTATATACTAAAGAATTGCTGGCAAACAAGCGATTACTTAATTCTGGCCGAGGAGCAAGAAAAGAGTTCTACGTTTCTGATCAACCGGCTAGTTTTAGTAAATCAGCAAAGTTATTTCTAAAGCGAGAGATAACAAAACCAAGGATAGCAAATGCATAAAGTAAAGATAACAAGTCGTTTCAGTTCGGCCCATTTTTTACGTAATTATAAGGGTAAGTGCGAGAATCTTCATGGTCATAATTGGAAGGTGGAGGTCGTAGTTTCCGGTGAAGAGTTAAATTCTTTAGGGATGGTTATTGATTTTTCAGATTTAAAGAAACTTACTAAGTCGGTATTGGATGAATTAGACCATAAAAATCTTAACGATTTAGAATATTTCAAAAAAAATAATCCTAGCTCTGAAGAAATTGCTAAGTATGTATTTATTGAGCTAGAACCGGTCATATCAGCTAAGGGTTGCATTCTTGATGAGATACGGGTTTGGGAAACAGATAATTCTTGTGCAATATATCAAGGATGAAAAAAGCGGTAGTTCTTTTATCCGGAGGTATTGACTCAGTAACCACTCTTTATTATGCTAAAAGAAAAGGCTACAAACTAACTGCTTTAATTTTTGATTATAAGCAAAGACATAGAAAAGAGATTGGGTTTGCTAAAAGAGTAGCCCGGCTTAACAGAATCGATTATTTTGTTCAAAGAATAGATTTATCTTGGACTAAATCGAGCCTGACTAATAAGAAAATAAAAGTTCCTTCAAGGCGTAATCTAAAAAGTAAAAGTATACCCTTAACTTATGTCGCTGGAAGGAATATAATTTTTTTAACTTATGCTTTTTCTTTGGCTGAAAGTATTGGGGCGAAGTCGGTATTAATCGGCGCACATATCCAGGATTATTCTGGCTATCCGGATTGCAGGCCCGATTTCTTAGAGGCTTACGGTCGCGCGATAAACAAAGGACTTAAAGATAAGGGAATTAAGTTGGTTGCGCCGTTGATAAATAAGGATAAAAAAAGTATTATTAGACTGGGCTTAAAGCTTAAGGTTCCTTTTAACTATACTTGGTCTTGTTACGGGGGTAATAAACGGCCTTGTGAAAGTTGTGATAGCTGCCGTTTTAGAATCAAGGCTTTTAGAGACTTGGGCTTAATTGATCCAGGTCTGGTTAAGGTGGCCAATTGAATGACTAGAATGAAAAAACTTGTTTTTATAAGTTGTTTATGTCTTTATTTAAACTTTACTAGTTTACTATATGCTCAAAGTCCAGCTGAGATAATCGCTAAAACTAAGCAAGCCGTAACTGAACTGAAAAGTGTAAGAACCGAGGGTAAGACAGTAACTGGCTCAATAGATATAACTTACAATGAGAGTTTAATTGACTATGGGAATAAAAAGCTTTTTGCTGCCGAGAAAAAGGGTCAGGAGGTGTTGCGAAGTGCCTATATTTCTGACGGTATTACTTATATGTATAATGGGATGCTTGAGGAATGGTTTAGATTTAGTCAAGATATTAGCCCAATAGGTGATGTTTTTGATAAGGATAAACTTCTGGCTCAATTTCCTGATAATTTTGAAGAGGCCGGTTTTAGCGTAAAGTTTTTAGATGATGAGACTATTGGCGATCAGGTTTGCTATCTTATCGAAAGCAAGGTTGTCGATTTAAAGAAAGCAGCAGAGTTTGCTTTTAAATTTCTAGATAGATTTGTTTCAAGTCAGATCGCTAGTTTACTTAAGGAAAACGAAGATTTACTTGGAGACTATTTAGAAACTTACATGAGTAATTCTGAGACAAGGCTATGGATAGCCAAAGATAGTTTTTTTATTGCTAAGGTTCTCAATAGACATGATCAGGCTACTGGGCCAGATGAATCGGTTTCAATAAGAGTTGAGACTCGATATTATGATTTTAATAAGCCAGTAAAAATAGATGTTCCTAAAGAAGCTTTTGATTCACCAATGGTTTCAGCTGAGGATTTAGGTATTAATTTACGATAGGAGTATTTTAGAGCGGTTTCACTTTAACTTAGTAAATATGTCTCAACCCAAAGGAAAAATTTCAGAGATTTTCAAAAGTATTCAAGGTGAAGGTCTTTATCAAGGTCAAGCTCAGGTTTTTGTGCGTTTTTTCGGCTGCAACTTAACTTGTCGCTTTTGTGATACCAAGCTTGATTCTTATCAGGAGTTTAGTATTGACGAATTGATGTCAAAAATAGCTTTTTTTGATAATTATCATTCTGTGTCTTTGACTGGCGGAGAACCTTTAGTCCAGGTAGAATTTTTAAGAGAGCTATCCCAGAGATTAAAAAAAGCCGGCAAATTAGTTTATTTAGAAACTAATGGTACATTATATCAGAATTTAAAGCAGGTGATCGATAGTATTGATATAGTGGCAATGGATTTTAAACTGCCTTCTTCGACTGAAAGTAAGGACTTTTGGTTTATGCATCGGGAGTTTTTAAAAGTTGCTCAGACAAAGGAAGTATTTATTAAAGCCGTTATCGGTAAGGCTTCGCGAGTAGAAGATTTACGGATAGCTTTAGCGGTAATTAAGGAAGTAAACAAAGATTTACTTTTCGTTTTGCAGCCGGAGAATCCTTATGAGGAGGAGCTAAAGGGCAAACTAAATTATTTTGAAAAAGTTTGTAAAGAAAGAAATATTAATCTGAGCGTTGTTTCACAGTTACACAAAATCCTGGGGGTTAAATGAACCATAAAGTTTTAGCTGAAGATTTAGATAGGTTAGTTGCCAGGGCGGCCTTTTCTTTACGAGAAGATGTCAAGAGGCTCATTGTGAAGGCTTATCGAGTTGAAACTAATAAAAAAGCTAAAAGAGCTTTAGGCTGGATCTTAGATAATGCTAAGATTGCCCAAAAAGAAAAGTTAGCGATTTGCCAAGATACTGGGTTGCCGATAATTTTTATTGAGGCTGGTAGAGATATCAAGCTAAATACTTGTCTTGTTGATGCTATCAAAAAGGGTGTCGAAAATGGTTATCGAAATAATCATTTACGGCCTTCATTGACTGATCCTTTAAAAAGGGGATCTTCCTGTAAAGGAGCAATATCTTATTTAGAGTTTTCTAAGGCTAAGGGTTTAAGAATAACTCTTTTTCCTAAAGGTTTCGGTAGCGAAAATAAATCGCAACTTAAAATGTTTAACCCGACTGCTTCGATTGACCAGATAGAGGATTTTGTAGTTAGGGTGGTTAAAGAAGCTGGTCCGGAGAGTTGTCCGCCATTTGTTGTTGGGGTAGGTATCGGTGGAACTTCAGATAAGTCACTAGCTTTAGCTAAGAAAGCTTTAATTGGCAGAATTGATAAACCGAATTCAGATAAAGTATTAAATAGTCTAGAGAAACGATTGGTGAAAAGAATTAACTTTTTAAAGATCGGTCCGATGGGTTTTGGCGGAGGGGCTACTTGTTTGGCAGTGAAAGTACAAAAAGCTTTAACTCACATTGCTGGCTTACCAGTAGGGGTGAATATCAGCTGTCATGCGTTAAGAAGCGCGACCATAAAAGTTAACATTACATGAAAAATATTATTTTTCGAAAGTTAAAGGTTGGTCAAGTAGTTATGTTTTCGGGGGTGGTTTATACTGCTCGCGATCAGGCACATAAGCGACTAGTTGAGTTAATAAGAAGAGGTAAAAAATTACCTTTAGATCTAAGAGGGCAAATTATATATTATTGTGGGCCAACGGCGACGCCTAAGGGTAAGGAAATTGGCTCTTGTGGGCCAACTACATCTTCGCGAATGGATCTTTTTGTTGAACCATTACTTAAACAGGGCCTGCTGGGGATGATTGGTAAAGGTAGAAGAAACAAATTGGTAAGGGAGTTAATTAAGAAGCATAAAGGAATTTATTTTTTAGCTCCGGCTGGTTGTGGTGCTTTTCTAGCTAAGAAGGTTAAGTCAAAGAAGCTGGTGGCGTTTTCCGATTTAGGGCCTGAGGCAATTTATAGCTTAGAAGTTAAGGATTTTCCTTTGATTGTGGCAATTGATTCTAAAGGAAAAAGTCTTTATCAAGATTATTGAGAAAAGGAGCAAAATGATTAAACGTAGCGACGGAAGAAAACCAGATCAACTGCGGAATATTAATATTAAGAGAAAGTTTTTGAAATATGCTGAAGGATCTTGTTTGATTGAGATGGGCAATACTCGGATTATTTGTGCGGCTAGTGTAGATAAAAAAGTACCGTTTTTTCTAAAAAATACCGGTGAAGGTTGGTTAACTGCCGAATATCGGATGCTTCCTTGTTCCAGTGAAGATAGAATCCAACGCGATAAGATTTCTGGTAGAACTATGGAGATTCAACGGTTAATCGGTCGGTCTTTGCGTAGTGTAGTAAATTTAAAAAGACTCGGCGAAAGAACTATTCGAATTGATTGTGATGTTATCCAGGCCGACGGAGGAACCAGAACTGCCTCGATTGTCGGGGGTTATATTGCTTTGGTTGATTGCCTAAATAAGCTTTATAACCGAAAGGAAATATTTGAGCTTTGCATAACTGATTTATTGGCGGCAACTAGCGTTGGTACTTGGCAAGGAGCACATTTCTTAGATCTAACTTACCTAGAGGATTCTCAAGCTGACGTGGACATGAACGTGGTCATGAAAGGATCTGGTGAGTTCATTGAAGTTCAGGGAACGGCTGAAAAGGGGAGTTTTTCTGAAAAAGACTTAAGCTCATTTCTTAAGTTAGCTAAAAAAGGGATTGAAGAGATAATTAATTTAGAGAAAGATTTGTTTAAGGATATTTTAGCTAAACTATAAGCTATGAGGTTAATTGTAGCTACCGAAAATAAGTCAAAGCTTAAAGAAATTAGAAAGATCTTGAAAGGAGTCGGTTTGCAGATTATTTCTTTAGCTGATCTAGATAAAAAAGTCTGCATAATTGAGAATGGTAAGACTTTTCTAGCTAATGCTAAGAAAAAAGCAATTCCGGTTTCAAAGATTTATCCTCAAGATTTAGTTTTAGGCGAAGATTCTGGTCTTGAGGTTGATTGCTTAGGGGGAGCACCAGGAATTTATTCTAAGCGTTATGCTGGAAAATCAGGAAACCCTCTTAAAAATAACCGGAAATTGCTTAAAGTCTTAGAAGGAGTTTCGGTTAAAGACAGAGGCGCTAATTTTCATTGTTGTTTAGTTTTGGCTCGGTCCGGAAAATTAATTAAGGCTTTTAATGGTCGATTAACCGGTCGAATAAATATAGTCGAAAAGGGATCTAATGGTTTTGGCTATGATCCGGTCTTATATCTTACCGGTCACAAAAAGACTGTAGCTCAATTATCGTCTTCAGTTAAAAACAGAATCAGCCATCGGGCTAAGGCCTTTAATAAATTGAAGAGATATTTAAAAAGCAAAAGTATTTGACATTTAGCCTGTTTTAGCTTATCTTAGATACATTATGCCAAAGAAAATAAAACGAAAATTACGCTGGAGAAGGCGGATTAAGAAGAATAAGGGCCGAAAGCCTAACCACGGACGATAAGAGGCAGTAGAACTTGGATATCCTTTGTTGGTGGGAGTTTTCTGTCTTTAAATCTACTTTTTTACTTTAAACAGAAAAATGAAGTTAAGTAAAAGAATAAGAGAAGACATCAAGACTGTTTTTCGTGAGGATCCGGCTGCCCGCAGCACCCTGGAGGTATTGTTGTGCTATCCGGGTTTGCATGCAATATGGGTGCATCGGATTTCCCACTGGCTATGGGTAAAGGAGCTCAATACCTTAGCTCGTTTATTATCTCATATGGCTCGGTTTTTAACTGGAATCGAAATCCATCCTGGTGCGAAGATTGGAAGACGTTTTTTTATCGATCATGGCATGGGGGTGGTAGTCGGTGAAACCTCAGAAATCGGCAATGATGTTTTACTTTATCAAGGAGTAGTTTTAGGCGGAGTATCTCATGAAAAAGCTAAGCGGCATCCAACCTTAAGTGATAAGGCAGTTATTGGCGCCGGAGCAATACTTTTAGGTCCGATCAATATTGGTAAAGGCGCTCGGGTTGGTGCTGGCTCAGTAGTTATCAGCGACGTTCCCGAAAATGCTACTGCAGTCGGGGTTCCGGGAAGAGTAGTTTTGCCTAAAGCTAGCAAGAAGGTTAGCGGTGTTGAACTTGATCATAATAAACTTCCTGATCCGGTAATTGAGGTTTTACACCGGCTTGAGAAGCGAATCGAAGAATTGGAAGATAAGTGTAGGGAAAAATGCGAGTAGTTGTTACCGGCGGAGCCGGATTTATTGGTTCAAACATTGTCAAGATATTGGAAGAGAATAATGCTAAGGTAATTGTTCTTGATAATTTTTCTCATGCAAACTACAAGAATCTTATCGATTTAAATGCTGAGATTATTTGTGGGGATATCAGCGATGAGTTAATTTATAAAAAGTTGCCAAAGGTAGATGCTGTTATCCATGAAGCAGCCATTACCGACACAACCCTAGCTGACGATACTAAGATGATGACGGTAAACTTTAATGGCTCGAAGAATGTTTTAAATTTCTGTCTGCAAAATAAGATACCTTTAGTTTATGCTTCAAGTGCTGGAGTTTATGGAGAGACTAAATCAATCGCCAGAGAAGATCAGAGGTTAACCCCACACAATATTTACGGATATTCTAAATATATTTTTGATTGTCATGTTTTAAAATTATTAAAAGAAGGTAAGACTTCATCGATCGTAGGCTTGCGTTATTTTAATGTCTATGGACCCGGGGAGTACCATAAAGGTTCGGCGGCAAGTATGACCTATCAGCTTTATCTGCAAATGAAACAAGGTAAGCGTCCGCGAGTTTTTAAGCATGGCGAACAACAGAGAGATTTTATATATGTAAAGGATGTTGCCCAGATAACAGTAAAAGCCTTAGAGTCGAAAATCAGTGCAATTTTAAATGTAGGTACAGGTATTCCGCGCAGCTTTAATGATATCATTAAAAGTTTGAATACAACCCTTAAAACAGATCTAAAACCAGACTATTTTGACAATCCTTATGGGGATAAATATCAAAACTTTACTCAAGCTGAAACGAGTCTTTTAAAAAAGACCCTAAATATTGAAACTCAGTTTTCCTTGGAAGAGGGAATTGACGATTATATAAAAAATTATCTAAATAATACTTGACAAAAATTCTGCTTGGTGTATAAATAATAAGCCTTATCGGAATGGGCCAAGATCAATCTTTTTGAAAAAACTAAAGCAAATATGAGGCAAGGGAGAAGTGTCCTTTGGATACTTTTTTTCTGTCTTATTGTTCTCTGAAAAACCCGCAATTTTAAAAAGCCTTTGGAGGGTTTGATCCTGGCTCAGAGTGAACGCTGGCGGCGTGGATTAGGCATGCAAGTCGAGCGATCCTTGCTATTGATGTGGATGAAGGTTTCGGCCGGATTTCGCTGATATAGCGCTGGATAGCGGCAAACGGGTGAGTAACGCGTGGGTAACCTACCTTGAGGAAGAGCATAGCTCCGTGAAAACGGAGGTAATACTCTATGATCTCATGGATCGTAAGTTCTATGAGCAAAGATGGCCTCTATTTATAAGCTGTCACCTTAAGAGGGGCCCGCGTCCTATCAGGTAGTTGGTGGGGTAATAGCCTACCAAGCCAAAGACGGGTAGCTGGCGTAAGAGCGTGACCAGCCACATCGGGACTGAGACACTGCCCGGACTCCTACGGGAGGCTGCAGTCGAGAATCTTTCACAATGGACGAAAGTCTGATGATGCGACGCCGCGTGGGGGATGACGGTTTTCGGATTGTAAACCCATTTTATTGAGGAGGAATGTTATGAGGTTAATAACTTCATAGCTTGACTTTACTCGATGAATAAGCCACGGCTAACTCCGTGCCAGCAGCCGCGGTAATACGGAGGTGGCGAGCGTTACTCGGTTTGACTGGGTGTAAAGGGTCTGTAGGCGGCCTTACAAGTGAAAGGTGAAATCTTTCGGCTCAACCGGAAAACTGCCTTTTAAACTGTTTGGCTTGAGGATGGAAGAGGAGAGCGGAACTGTCGGTGTAAAGGTGAAATTTGTGGATATTGACAGGAACGCCCGTGGAGAAGTCGGCTCTCTGGTCCATACCTGACGCTGAGGGACGAAAGCTAGGGGAGTGAACAGGATTAGATACCCTGGTAATCCTAGCCGTAAACGATGAGCACTAGGTGTTCGTCCGTAAGGATGGGTGCCGCAGTTAACACATTAAGTGCTCCACCTGGGGACTACGGCCGCAAGGCTAAAACTCAAAGGAATTGACGGGGGCCCGCACAAGCGGTGGAACACGTGGTTTAATTCGATGCTACGCGAGAAACCTTATCCAGGGCTTGACATGCAAGAAGTAATCCCGATGAAAGTCGGGATGACCGGTATCCAGTCCGAAACTTGCACAGGTGCTGCATGGCTGTCGTCAGCTCGTGCCGTGAGGTGTTCCCTTAAGTGGGAGAACGAGCGCAACCCTCGCCCTTTGTTGCCACCCTTTTAGCTTGTCTAGAAGGCGCACTCTAAGGGGACTGCCCGCGTTAAGTGGGAGGAAGGTGGGGATGACGTCAAGTCCGCATGGCCTTTATGCCCTGGGCTACACACGTGTTACAATGCCTGTTACAATGGGAAGCGAAGCCGCGAGGTGAAGCAAATCCCTAAAAATCAGGCT